>PMMB01000326.1:0-32607 GCA_003165495.1 Gammaproteobacteria bacterium
CCCGAATTCTCCGATTTCCAGCTCGCCCAATCGCCGCTTTATCTCATCGTGCGCACGGCAGGCCGCTACGCGCAGGAATTGGAAAACGCCCTCAACGCGTCCGGTATGGATCTTCTGAGCTGGCGCGCCCTGATGATCGTCAACGAGGTAAGCCCCAGCAGCGTGAGCGAAATCGCCGAACGCTCGGTGACGCGCCTGTCGACCATGACACGCGTCGTGCAGCGCCTGGAAAAGAAAAATCTGGTGACACTCTCGAAACGCCGTTCGGACGCTCGGGTCACCGAAGTTCATTTGACGCCGCTCGGCAAACGCTGCGTCGAACAAGAACGCGGCACGGCCGGCGAAGTCTACCGTCGCGCCCTGCAAAATTTTTCATCCGCGGACATCGCCGTCTTGAATCGGCTCACGCGGCGTATTTTCGCTAATTTGACGTAGGCGTGCAGGGGACAGTGCTGCCGCGTCGACGCCCGCCGCAGCGAGTTGCGAGGGCAGCTGATTTCCGGTTACCTGCGCGACCGCCAGCTGCGCCAGCGCCGGCGCTGTCTGAATTCCGTAGCCGCCCTGCCCGGCCAGCCAATAGAAACCGGCTACGTCGGGGTCGAATCCGACCACGGGCGTGCGATCGGCCGCAAAGGTCCGCAGACCCGCCCAGGTGCTCAAGGGTCGCTCAACCACCAGCCGGGTGGCGGCCTCGACCCGCTCGATCGCCAGCGCGACATCAAAGTCGTCGGGCTGTGCATCGCAGGGCGCGCTCAAGGTCTCGTCGGCGGGCGATAACAACAACGCACCGGCATCGGCGCGAAAATACCACTGCTCGGAGACATCGATGACGCACGGCCATTGCGCCACGGTCCAAGGCGCTGCGCTCACACGCACTGCGGTACGCCGGCGCGGTTCGAGACCCGATGCAGCGGCCCCGGCGGCGCGCGCTACCTCATCCGCCCAGGCGCCCGCCGCATTGACGACGACCGTTGCGCGAATCTGGCTGTTGCCGGCCTGGATGTGCCACTCGCCGCGGCAGTGTTCCAGGCCGACGACTTCTGTACTGCGGCACTGCTGGCCACCGTGCGACCGGAACTGCCGGACGTAGTAATCGACGACGGCGGCCACGTCGATGTCGCGAGCGTCCGGATCGAGCAGCGCACCAGACAGCGTGTCCGATCGCAGCGCCGGACAAAGCGCGAGCGCGGCCGCTGGGCCCAACAACTCGATGCGCGGCGACGCCGCAGACAGCGTTCCATACAGGGTGTTCAGACTTTCTTGTTGCGCGGCGGTGGCAACAAACAGCGCTCCCCGCGGCTGAGTGAATGGCCGCGAACCGTCAGAGACCAGATAGAAATTGCGGCTGGCGCGCGTCAACGCGCGTACCGCGGTATTGCCGTACGACTCTGCAAATAGCGCCGCCGATCGACCCGTCGAGTGGTAGGCCCAATGGGCCTCGCGCTCGACGAGCACGACCCTGCGTAGCGCCGCAAGTCCGGCGGCTGCGGAGATTCCCGCCAATCCGCCGCCGATGACGCAGATGTCGAAATGCACGGTCATGGTCGCGTACCTCTTGGGAGCCAATCTTATGCTAGGCTCGCGCACGGTCGTCATGGCTTTGCCCGCAGCCGTCGTGTTGCGCGTGTTCGCCGCCGACACGACCGGCGCGCTATGCTTCCATTCCCGCAGTTTACGAGGGCCCGCTATGCGCCTCGACACTATTGCATCGATCAGATATGTCTCACCTGTGCCGCGCCGGCGCAGGGCCTCGCGGCTCGCGGTGCTGGCCGTGCTCGCCGTAGCGGCGGCATGCGGGCGCAAGCCGGCCGCCCCCCCGGCACCGCAGCCGGTAGCGACACTGACCATGCGGGCGCAACCGACGTCGCTGACGCAGGAGTATCCCGCGCAGCTCGAAGCGTCGAACACGGTCGAGATTCGCCCGCAAGTGGCGGGAATCCTGTACCGGCAGGCCGCGCTCGAGGGTACTCCGGTCAAGCGCGGACAAGTGCTGTTCGAAATCGATCCGCAACCTTACGGCGCCGTGCTCGCGCAGGCCCAGGCGGGGCTCGCACAGGCGCATGCGGCACAGGCACAGGCGGAACGCGATTTGGCCCGGGCGCGCCCGCTGACCGCGATCGACGCTCTGAGCGAAAAGGAGCTTGATGCGGCGGTGGCCGCCAACGATTCGGCGCACGCGCAGGTGAAGGCCGCGGAGGCCGCGGTGAAGACCGCCGAGCTCAATCTCGGCTATACCGAGGTCCGCTCGCCTATCGATGGGGTCATGAGCCGCGCGCTGATCCGCATCGGCGGCGTGGTCACCGCGTACACAACGTTGCTGACCACGGTCTACCAAACCGACACGATGTACGCGAACTTCAGCGTCGGGGAACAGCGCCTGCTGCAAGTGCAGCGCGAGCTTGGCCGCCCGCTCGACCAGCACAATCCCAGTCAGCGCCAGTTCCGGATCCTGCTCGCGGACGGCAGCGAGTACGAGCAGCCTGGGACGATGAATTTCGTCGATGCCGCCGTTGATCTTAGAACCGATACGCTGGCGCTGCGCCTGACAGTGCCGAACCCGAAACAATTCCTGCACGCCGGGCAGTATGTTCGGGTGGTGGTCGCGACCCGCGAGCGTCCCAATGCGCTGCTCCTTCCGCAGCGCGCGGTGCAACTTATGCAGGACAAGAACTACGTCTGGATCGTCGACAGCGCCGGCACGGCACGGCAGCGCGACGTCAAA
This sequence comes from Gammaproteobacteria bacterium, assembly GCA_003165495.1. Classification (GTDB taxonomy): domain Bacteria; phylum Pseudomonadota; class Gammaproteobacteria; order Steroidobacterales; family Steroidobacteraceae; genus Bog-1198. The sequence goes on from PMMB01000326.1 coordinate 2,723, forward strand.
ATGGGCGAGCAGCAAGGCAGCGACTGGGTGGTCGAGGAAGGTCTCGTGCCGGGCGATATCGTGGTGGTCGACGGCACGCAGAAGCTCAAGGCGGGCACTCCCGTGAGTATCCAACCGCTCGTCACGCCCGCCGCGAGGCCGAGCGCTTCGTGAGCAATTTCTTCATCGACCGTCCGATCTTCGCGACGGTGCTCGCGATCGTCATCACGCTGGCGGGCCTCATCGCATTCCTGCTGCTGCCCGTGGCGCGGTTCCCGCAGATCACGCCGCCCTCGGTGGTGGTGTCCGCGACCTTCCCCGGTGCGGACGCCTCGACCATCGAACAGTCGGTGGCCGCGCCGATCGAGACGCAGGTGAACGGCGTCCCGAATATGATTTACATGGACTCGCGCAGTTCCAACGACGGGTCCTACACCCTCAACGTCACCTTCGAGGTCGGCACCGCCCAGGACATCGCCGCCGTCGACGTGCAGAATCAGGTCGCCATTGCCCAGCGGCAACTGCCCCCGGACGTGCTGCGCCAGGGCGTATCCATCACCAAGCGCCAGCCGCAGCCGCTGATCTTCGTCGCCATCGAGGCGTCGGACCCGCGCTACGACTACCTATTCCTGAGCAACTTCGCGACCCTGCAGGTGTTCGACTCGCTGGCGCGCGTGCCGGGGGTCGGTCAGGTATTGCAGTTCGGCGCGCGCGACTACGGCATGCGCATCTGGCTTGACCCCGGCAAGATGTCGCGCCTGGGCGTCACCACCGGCGACATCACCAGCACCATCAACGAACAGAACGTGGTTGCACCGGCCGGCATCGTCGGCGCTGAGCCGGCGCCGCCCGGACAGCAGATGACCTACACGGTCACCGTGCACGGGCGGTTGCGCAGCGTGCAGGAATTCGAGAATGTGGTGCTGAAGGCCGGCCCGAACGGCTCGATCGTCCGGTTGCGCGACGTCGCCCGCATCGAACTGGCCGCCACCGACTACACGCGATCGAGCCGCCTGAACGGCAAGCCGGTGGCGCTGCTCGGCGTCTATCAGCTGCCTGACGCCAACGCGCTGGAGGTGAGCAGAAAGGTACGCGCGACGCTCGAAGACCTGGCACAGCACTTTCCGACGGGCATCCGCTACACGATTCCGCTCGACACGTCGGAGTTCGTGCGGGAATCGATCCGAGAAGTCGAGATCACGCTGTTCATCGCCACGGCGCTGGTGCTCATGGTCGTGTTCCTGTTCCTGGAAAGCTGGCGGGCGACGTTGATCCCCATGCTGGCGGTACCGGTGTCGCTGCTCGGCACCTTCACCGTGTTCGTCGCCCTCGGTTTCTCGATCAACACATTGACGCTGTTCGCACTGGTACTCGCCATTGGTCTGGTCGTCGACGACGCGATCGTGGTCGTCGAGGCGGTGACGGAAAAAATGGAGGAGAAGGGTCTCGATCCGCTGGCGGCCACCCGCGCGGCCATGGCGGACGTGTCGAGTCCGGTCATTGCGATCGCGCTGGTGCTGACGGCGGTGTTCGTGCCGGTGGCCTTCCTCGGCGGCCTCACGGGCCAGTTCTACAAGCAGTTCGCCCTGACGCTGTCGGTGTCGGTGCTCATCTCGGCGTTCATCGCGCTCACCTTCACGCCGGCGCTGTGCGCGCTGCTGCTGAAACCCCGCGTGGAGATCGGATCCAAAAGCCTGCTCGCACGCGGGTTCGCCGCTTTCAATCGTACATTCGTCCGAGCGACGACGCGGTACACGGGCACGGTGCGCCATGCCATACGCCGATCATCCATCGCGCTCGGCGTGTTCGGCGCAATTGTCGCCGCGCTCGGATACCTGATGTGGCAGCGGCCCAGCGGGTTTCTACCCGAGGATGACCAAGGTTACATGCTCATGGTTGCGCAGCTGCCGGCCGGCTCATCGCTGCAGCGTACCGAGCAAGTGCTCGAAAAAATTCGCGCCGTGGTCCAGAAGCAGCCGGAAGTGGAAAGCATGCTCGCCATCACGGGCCTCAATCTGCTCGCCCAGGTCAACACGCCCTATACCGGGTCGGGTTTCATCCCGTTGAAGCCCTGGTCGCAGCGCCCGGGTCAGAAGAGCTCGGTTCAGGGGCTGATCGAGCGGCTGTACAAGCTCCTCGGGCCGCTCAAGGAGGCCAATGTCGTGATCGTGGCGCCGGCGGCCATCCCCGGCATCGGCCAGGCGGGCGGCTTCGAGTTCATGCTCGCCGACACTTCCGGCGGTAGTCTCGAGAATTTCGCCGCCGAGATCGACGACTTCCTCGCCCAGGCCAACAAGCGCAAGGAACTCGCGCGCGTCTCGACCCAGTTCAACAATCGAATTCCGGAGATCGAGTACGTCGTCGATCGTGACCGGGCTCGCGCGCTCGGCATACCGATCTCCGACATTTTCGGTGCGTTGCAGACCTACCTGGGCGGCAACTACATCAATGACTTCAACCTGTTCGGGCGCACGTTCCGCGTGACCGCCGAAGCGGAAGCCTCGGCGCGCACGCTGCCCGAAGCGGTCAGCACGCTGTACGTGCGCACGCAGGCGGGCGACATGGTGCCGCTATCGTCGCTCGTGTCGATCAAGCCGACCCGCGGCCCGGCCTACATCGAGCGTTACAACGTGTTCCGGGCCGTGACCATCAACGGTGCGCCGGCTCCCGGATACAGCCAGGGCGACGCGATCACCGCCATGGAATCGCTGGTCAAGGCGCTGCCCAGCAACCTCACCTATTTCTGGACGGGCTCCGTGTTCCAGCAAGAGCGCGCGGGCAGCCAGGCGCCGTACGTGTTTGCCATGGCGCTGGTGTTCGTATTCCTGGTGCTCGCCGCCCAGTACGAGAGCTGGATCGTGCCGTTCGCGGTAATTTTGTGCATCCCCTTCGCCGTGTTCGGCGCCTTCCTGGGCTTGTCGATGCGCAGCATGGCAAATGACATTTATGCGCAGGTCGGCCTCGTCATGCTGATCGGACTGGCGGCCAAGAACGCGATCCTCATCGTGGAATTCGCGCGTCTTTCGCACCAGCGCGGCATGCCGCTGATCGAGGCGGCGATCGAAGGCGCACGGCTGCGCCTGCGGCCGATCCTCATGACGTCGTTCGCATTCATCTTGGGCGCGTTGCCGCTCGCGATCGCGACCGGCGCCGGCGCCACGTCGCGCCAGGTACTCGGCACCACCGTGGTATTCGGCATGACTGCGGCGACGATGATCGGCATCTTCATTGTTCCGGTGTTCTACGTGGTCCTGCAGGGCCTCGTTGACCGCTTCTCCACGCCTCAACACAGCGAGACGTCCGCACCGGCAGCCGGCAAGGAGCCCACGGCATGAGCAAGCGGCTGTGCGTCGCCGCGGCGTTGCTGCTCGGCGGCTGCGCCCTCGGGCCGGACTACCATCGGCCGTCGCTCGACGTGCCGGCACAGTACCGCGATGTCGCGCCGGCTGCGACCGGCGCCGACGGTGGCGCGACGTCAATGGGCGACAGCGGCTGGTGGGAGGTGTATCCGGATCCGGACCTGCAGGCGCTGCTCGCGACGGCGCTCAAGAACAACTACGACGTGAAGATTGCGGCGGCGCGAATCGACGAAGCGCGGGCGCAGCTCGGCTCGGCTCGCCTGAACTACTTCCCGCAGGTATCGGTCGATGCCGGCGCCGCACGCACCGAGACCTCCGACTACGTGCGTTTGCCCGGCGCGCCGCGCATCTACAATGAGGACCAAGTGCAAATTCTGGCGTCTTACCAGATTGATCTGTGGGGACAACTGCGCCGCACCACTGAGGCGGCGCGGGCCAATCTATTGGCATCGCAGTTCGCCCGGCGCGCCGTGAGCGTGACGCTGGTGGCCACGGTGGCCAACGCCTATTTCGTTCTCATCTCGCTCGACAGCGAACTGGAGATCACGCGGCGAACGGTGGTCTCGCGCGAGAAGTTCCTGCAGCTCACGCAGGCTCAGCACGATCGCGGCTACGTGACCGGTCTCGATGTTGCCACCGCCGAAGCGGATCTCGCCGCCGCCCGTTCCACAGTGCCGGATCTGGAGCGCCAGATCGCCCAGACCGAGGATCAAATCAGTGTACTGCTGGGGAGCAATCCGGGTCCCGTCACTCGCGCGCACTACGGGGAGGCCGTGCCGGAAGCGCCGCCGCGGCCTCCACCCGGGCTGCCCGCGCGGCTGCTGGAGCGGCGCCCGGACGTGACACAGGCCGAGCAAGGACTGGTGGCGGCCAACGCCGAAATCGGCGTGGCCAAGGCGGCGTTGTTCCCGAACATTTCGCTCACCGGCAGCGACGGCTCGCTGTCGGTGCCGTTCGGCCATCTGTTCACCGTACCGGCCGCCGAATGGAGCGCCGGTGTCGGACTGATCCAGCCGCTGCTCAGCGTGCAGTCAAATCTGTACCAGGTTCAACTGGCCAACGCGCGCACGCGCGAGGCGCTGTACCAGTACCAGAAAACCGTGCAAGGGGCTTTCCAAGACGTCGCGGATGCCCTCGTCGCTTACGAGAAATTCGGGGAGCAGGAACGCCAGCAAGCAACTCAGGTCGACGCGCTGCGGCGGGCACGCGCGATCGCCCTGGGGCGATACCGGACCGGCTATGCCTCCTACTTCGATGTGATTCAAGCCGATCGCGACCTGTTCACGGCGGAGCTGGCGCTCGCTCAGGCCTACGCGAACAACTTGAGCGCGCTGGTGCGTCTCTACTCGGCGCTGGGTGGAGGTTGGCAGGAGCGGCCGGCCTAACCACGAACGTGGCCCTAAGCACGCCGGCCGATTTTCGCCACCGGCACTCTCACTTCAGCTTCAGGTGATTTCTGCGCAGGCGCCTGCTTGGAGCCGCAACTATCGCAACCCCCGCAAGCGCCATGTGCCTTACCCGCCGACGCGACTGCTAACCACTCGGCCGTTCGCCGCAGGCCAAGCACCGCCGGAGCGCGCGCCGTCACTCGGCTTAAAGCCGCGAGTACGCGCCGCCGCAGGTTTCGCGGACCGAGCGATGTCACGGCGTATCCCGCACTGACAAGGAGCACGAGGCCTACCAGAGAATCATCGAGAATGCTGTTCATGCGGACTCGTCCACCATCAACTCAGCGCCTTGGCGATCGTATAAGTAATCCACGATCCCAGGTAGGCCAGTGCAAACATGTACCCCGCCATGATAATCGGGTAGCGCCAAGAATTGGTCTCACGTTTGACCGTAGCAAGGGTCGACAGGCACTGGGGCGCAAATACATACCACGCGAGCAGTGAGAGTGCGGTCGGCAAGCTCCATGACTGGGCGATCAACGGCGTCAGCGCGCCGCTCACGTCATTGCCCGTCGCAGACAGAGCGTACACGGTGCCCAGCGCGCCGACGGCGACCTCGCGCGCCGCAAGACCCGGCACCAGAGCAATCGATATCTGCCAATTGAAGCCGATGGGCGCGAACAGCACGGCAAGCCAGGCGCCCAAATGTCCCGCGATGCTGTATTGGATCGGCGGCCCGGTGGCGCCGGGCGGCGGTGCCGGGAATGAACTCAAAGCCCACAGAATTACCATCAGCGCGAGAATGATGGTACCGACGCGGGTCATGAATATTTCGACGCGCTGCCAGAGGCCAATGCCTAAATTACGCAAATTCGGCCAGTGATACGCCGGCAACTCGAGCATCAGTGCCTGAAANNCACCACACCCTGCAATTCCAAACCACCCCACAGCGTTCGCCGGGGAATGAAGGCGCCGATGATCAGCGCGTACACCGGCAGGCGCGCGGAACAGGTCATCAGCGGCGCAATCATGATCGTCGCCAGCCTATCGCGGGGGTTTTGTATGGTGCGCGTCGCCATGATCCCAGGAATCGCGCAGGCGAAGCTCGATAGCAAGGGAATGAATGCTCGGCCCGACAACCCGACGCTGCCCATCACCCGGTCGAGTAAGAACGCGGCGCGCGGCAGGTATCCGGAGTCTTCGAGCATCAAGATGAAGAAGAACAGGATGATGATCTGCGGCAGAAACACCAAGACGCTGCCGACGCCGGCAAGTACGCCGTTGATGAGCAAACCTTTAAGCAGGCTGGCGGGCAGCGCCGCTCCCAGCCAATCGCCGAAGGTTGCGACGCCGAGTTTGATCGCGTCCATCGGCACTTGCGCCCAGGCAAACACCGCTTGAAATACCAGGAACAGGATGACCGCAAGAATCAGGGGCCCGAGCACCGGATGCAGCACCACGGCATCGACGCGATCGCTGACCGTCACGCCGTCGAGTCGATCGCCGCCCACGAGACCTAAAATTCTGCGCACCTCGGATTGGTCGTGTTCAATATCCGCTGCGCTTAGGGTTAGCCATACCGAGGCATGCCGTGCGCGCCCCGGAACGCTTAAGCCATCGAGTACTTTGATCAGCGCTCGGACGCCGGTCGTTTTGACGCCGATCGTTTCGACCACCGGAACGCCCAATTCGCTGGCCAGCCGTTCGGCATCGATCACAATGCCCTTGCGGCGCGCGATATCGCTCATGTTGAGCGCGACCACCATGGGCAGACCCAGTCGCTTCAAGCTCAATACCAAACGCAGGTTCTGGCGCAGATTGGTTGCATCGGTGACGCAGACGACGAAGTCGGGCTGAGTCTCGCCGGTGCGGCGGCCGAGCAGTACATCGGCGGTGACTTGTTCGTCCGGGGTCAGCGGATCGAGGCTGTAGGCGCCCGGCAGATCCAGTATGCGTACGCGCAGCCCGGACGGGGTGAGCAACGAACCCTCTTTGCGTTCGACCGTTACGCCGGCGTAGTTGGCGACCTTTTGCCGGCTGCCGGTGAGAATATTGAATAGTGCCGTCTTACCGCAGTTGGGATTCCCAACCAAAGCGACGAGGGGACTCGGAGTGCTTGGCAAAGCCTCCATGGACTTAACTAGGCTGGTTGCTCCGGACACACGCGGATACAGGCGGCCTCGAAGAGTCGCAGCGCGAACGTGCCGGTACCGATGCGCACGGCAATTGGCGCCCGCGCCATCAGGCCACGGGCCACGATGCGCACAGCTTCGCCAGGCAGAAAGCCCAATTCGGCCAGGCGCCTTCCTAATTCGACGGGCGTCGCAGCATCGGCCGCCGCTACGGATACCACCCGTGCACATGTTCCAAGCCTTAACTCCGTAAGTCGGATGTCGGTGGGCGCCGGAGCCGGAATGCTGGATTGGGCAGTCGTCAACATAAACGCGATTCTATATGAGAATCGTTCCCATTACTATTACGGAGTCACATTGTTGCATCGCAAATCCGAGTAGCGGCGCCGTTCCTGCTAATCTTGGGACCCCTTGAGTCTCGGAGGCATTGAAATGCCTACGCTTTTCGAGAAAATCATCGCCGGCGACATACCGGCTACCGTGCTCTACCGCGACTCCCGCGTGATCGCTTTTTTGGACATCAGACCGGCGGCCCCGGTGCATATACTGATCGTCCCGAACAAACCCATTCCCACCGCCAACGATATTGCCGACGAGGATGAATCGTTGATTGGACACATGTTCATTGTGGCGCGCCAACTCGCGCGGCAGCAGGGCATCGCAGAGAGCGGTTATCGGTTGATTATCAATTGCAATGCGGACGGCGGTCAGGAGGTCTATCACCTGCATGTGCATCTGCTCGGCGGGCGGCCGCTCGGGCCCATGGTTTCGCGAGCTTAAATACCTAGAGAAGAGGAAAACTGATGAAGAAGAAAAAAGGCGCGCGGGTCAAATCACGCGCCACGCCGCAGCGGTCCACCCTCAAGCGCGCAGCGACCAAAAAGAAACGCCCCGTTAAGGCGCGCCGAGCATCTAACCTAGGTCGACACAGCACCGCACGCCGCGAGTTGTATCCTGCGCTCGAGCCCTTTCGACATGGCTACCTGCGCGTCTCGGACGTCCATGAAATTTACTATGAAGAATGCGGCAACCCGGCGGGCAAACCGGCCGTATTCTTGCACGGTGGCCCGGGCGCCGGCTCCGATAAGCGCGCGCGACAATTCTTCGACCCGCGCCACTACCGCATCGTGGTGTTCGATCAGCGCGGTAGCGGACGCAGCCGCCCGAGCGCGAGCCTCGTCGAGAATACAACCTGGCATCTGGTCGCCGACATAGAACGATTGCGCAAACATCTTGGGATAGAGCGCTGGCTCGTATTCGGCGGATCGTGGGGCAGCACGCTGGCGCTGGCCTATGCGGAGGCAAATCCCGAGCGCGTCAGCGAAATCGTGTTGCGCGGGATTTTTCTGTTGCGTTACGCCGAAATCCGCTGGTTTTATCAGCACGGTGCCTCGGAAATATTTCCCGATGCATGGGAGGCTTACCGCGACGCGATCCCCCTCGACGAACGCGATGATTTCCTGAGCGCCTACCATAAGCGCCTGATCGGCAGCGATCAACGAGTCGCATTGGCGGCGGCGCGTGCGTGGTCGGTATGGGAGGCCTCCGCCAGTTTCTTGCTCAGCAATGGCGAGAACATCAAGAAATGGGGCGAGGATCAGTTCGCCCTGGCGGTGGCGCGAATCGAGTGTCACTACTTCGTGAATCGCGGCTTCTTGCGTAGCGAAAGTCAATTGCTGGACGATGTGACGCGTATCCGCCACATTCCGGCGACGATCGTTCAGGGACGTTACGACGTCGTCTGCCCTGCGACCAGCGCTTGGGATTTGCATCGCGCGTGGCCTGAGGCGGACTTGGCGATAGTGCCCGACGCGGGACACTCGGCGTTCGAGGCGGGTAATTCGCACGAACTCGTGCTCGCGACCGATCGGTACCGCAGCCGCTAAAGGAAGCCGAGGACTTTCATGCGTTCCATTCAACCGGCCGTGCTTGCCGCGGCAGCCCTCGCGTTCCTGTCCTTCGCGTCGCATGCGGCCGCCACCAGGCTACTGCGCTTTCCGAATGTGTGGCATGACCGCGTTGTGTTCAGCTATGCAGGGGATTTGTGGACCGTCGGCACGCGAGGCGGTGCCGCCACCCGCCTCACTGCGAATCCAGGTCTCGAGCTATTCGGCAAATTCTCTCCCGACGGACGCTTCATCGCGTTCACCGGCCAGTACGGCGGCGACGAACAGGTGTACGTGATTCCCTCGGATGGCGGCGCCCCGAAGCAGCTCACCTTTTATCCCGCACGGGGCCCGCTTGCGGATCGTTGGGGCTACGACAATCAAGTCTATGGCTGGACGCCGGACGGCGCGGCCGTGTTGTTCAGGTCGGCGCGCGACGGCTTTATGCTGACGGACTCCAAACTCTATACGGTGCCGAAGAGCGGAGGCGCGGCGACTGCGCTGCCGATGCCGGTGTCCGGGGCAGGATATTTTTCACCTGACGGCAAGAAGATCGTGTATTCACCCTTGTGGCGCGATTTTCGCAGCGAAAAGCGTTACCAGGGCGGCTGGGCGAATGATCTGTATATTTTCGATCTGGCGCATCCGGCGCTGCTGCAAGTCACTAGCGATCCGCGTACCGATCGCGACCCCATGTGGATCGGCGACGCCATTTATTTCAACTCCGACCGGACCGGTGTTTTCAATCTCTTTCGCTACGACATCGCGACACGGCAAACCAAGCAACTGACCCACTACCAGGATTGGGATGTACGCTGGCCCAGCGCCGACGCCGAAGGCCAGATCGTGTACGAATTGGACGGCGAACTCCATATCTACGATACGCGCGACGACCAGGACCGCGCGTTGTCGATTCTGGTGCCGGTGGATGCCACCACTACTCGCCCCCAAACGGTCGATGCCGCCGGCAATATAGAGAGCCTCAGCTTAAGCCCGGGCGGCGAACGGGTGGGAATCGTGGCGCGCGGCGACGTGTTCTCCGTTCCCGTGGAACATGGCACTACTCGCAATCTCACTCAATCATCGTCCGCGCACGACCGCGAAATCGCCTGGTCGACCGACGGTAAGCGCCTGGCTTATGTGTCGGATCGTAGCGGCGAAGAAGAACTCTATTACCAAGCGCAGGACGGCAACGATCCTGCCGTTCAGGTGACATCGGGATCGACGGCACGATATTACGCGCCGCGGTGGTCGCGCGACGATAAGCGCATTGCCTTTTCCGACAACAGAGGCCGGCTGTACGTGATCGAAATGGCGACGAAGCGGCGCGTCACCATCGCAAACGACCCCGCTGATTTATCGCAGGACTATCACTGGTCACCCGACGGTCAATTTCTTGGGTTTTCGCTCAACGATTCCAATGGCTTCTCCGGCGTCTACATCTGGTCGGTGGCTGATGGAAAATCGCGGCGCATCACGCCGCAATTCTTCAATGCGCAGTCGCCGGCATGGGCGCCGAACGGCGAATTGCTGTACTTCCTGAGCCAACGTGAATATGAGCCGCTGCTCAGCACCATTGAATTCGACTTTGCCACCGATCGGCAAACCGGAATTTTCGCCGTGACCTTGCGCAAAGGCGTCCAGAATCCATTTGGCATACGCGATGACGAACCTGGTGATGACAACGACAAGAGCTCCGGCAAGGCCAAGAGCAAAGGCATCGAGTTCGACGGAATCGAACAGCGCGCGATTCGTGTGCCTCTGGAGGCCGACAATCTGACCAATCTCGAGGCCGGCGATGAGAATCTGCTGTACCAACGCAGCGGGCCGTTTTATTACGGGCGCGATTCGAGCGTCAAATCCAGCGTGATGGCCTACTCGATCAAAGATCGCGAAGCCAAGCCCGTAGCGGAAGATGTGACCGAATGGTCGGCGACGGCTGACGCTAAGCATGTGCTCGCGCGACTCTCATCCAAGGAAATCAAATATTTCGAAGTCGGCAAGAGCGAGGACGCCAAGGAGGTGTCGCTGGCCGGCCTGGTGACGACGTGTATTCCCGCCGCCGAGTGGCGCGAGATATTTGCGGAAAGTTGGCGCCGCTATCGCGATTATTTTTACGTCGAGAACATGCACGGCTACGACTGGAAAAAGCTGCGGGAAAAGTACCAGCCGCTGCTGGATTTTGTTGGGTCCAGGGCGGACCTCAACTACGTCATCGCCGAAATGATCTCTGAACTTAACGTCCAGCACGCCTATATCGAGGGCGGCGACTTGGGCCTGCCGAAGCGGCCTTTTGTCGGGCTGCCCGGCGCCCGATTCGAGTTCGACGCCAAATCCGGCCGCTACCGAATCGCCAAGATATTCGCCGGCCAGAACGAAGAGGAGCGCTACCGGTCACCGCTCACGGAAGTGGGCGTGGATGCCCATGTGGGTGATTACGTGCTGTCGATCAACGGGCGTGAACTCAATGGCGGCACCGACCCCTATGAGTTGTTGCGGGCAGCGCCGAACCAGCCCGTCGAGTGGCGCGTATCGGCCACAGCCGACGGCAAAGCGGCGCGCACCATGCGCTATCAACCGCTCAACAGCGAAAGCGGCCTGCTGTATCTTGCATGGGTCACCGAGAATCGCGCCCGCGTGGATCGCATGAGCCAGGGGCGCTTGGGCTACATTCATTTACCGGACATGGGGGAAGCCGGTATCCGTGAATTCATCAAATGGTGGTATCCGCAGATCCGTAAAGAAGGCCTGGTGGTCGATGTGCGCGGCAACGGCGGCGGCAATATTTCCGAGTTGTTGATCGAAAGACTGGCGCGTACGCTCCACGGCACGAGCTTTGCACGCAATCGTGAGACGACGGATACCTATCCGCGCGTCGTGCAGCCGGGACCGAAAGTCGCATTGATCAATGAGGCCACCTCCTCGGACGGCGATATTTTCGCGCACGCCTTCCGCCAGTGGAAAATCGGACCACTGATCGGCAAGCGCACCTGGGGCGGTGCGGTCGGCATCGCCAACCATGGGCCGCTGCTCGACGGTGGCGCCATATTTGTGCCAGAGTTCGGCATTGCAGATGAAAACGGTCGTTGGATCATCGAGGGACACGGAGTGGATCCGGATATAGTCGTCGAACAAGACCCGGTGGAAGTCTTGAAAGGTCATGATCCTCAGTTGGAGCGTGGCGTTCAGGAGCTTATGAAGCGTTTGCCTGTCGCGCCGGCCGGTTTGCCGCAACGAGCCGCCCCACCCGTGAAAACCGGGGTACCTTGAGCATGTCGGAACTCGCCACACTGGGACTGGCCCGCGTCAATGATGCGCGCGAAATTGCGGAAATGTCGCGCGACCTGGTCGAACAGGGACTGACCTGGTCGTGGACGCAGGCGCGCGTGCAACATTTCATTTCGGGACCCGAATCCTCGGTGGTGGTCGCGAGACGCGAGCAGCATATTGCGGCGTTCGCCATCATGCATTTCGGAGATGAGGTGGCACACTTGAATTTGCTCGCCGTGGCGCCGGAGCATCGCCGCCAGGGGCTTGGACGACAACTCATGAGATGGCTGACCGAAACTGCGATCGAAGCCGGCGTGTTTCGCATCAACCTTGAGTTACGTACGCGCAATGAGCCGGCGCGCATCTTCTACGAACGTTTGGGCTTCGATGAGCTGGGGATCGTGCAGGGCTACTACCAAGGCCGAGAAGCGGCACTGCGCATGTCGCGACGCCTGGCGAAGAGCCAGTCGTAATGGACCCGGCGACTCGCACATTCGGCACCACTCGACGCCACGTCGCGGCCATTGGTCAGGGATCTTGGAAAGTTGAGGAATCCGCGGCTGACTCCGCCATCGAGAGCCTGAGCCGCGGCCTCGATCTCGGGCTGACTCACATCGATACCGCCGAAATGTACGGTTCGGGAGCCGCAGAAACCATTATCGCCAAGGCGATCGCGGGCCGGCGCGATGAGGTTTTCCTGGTCTCCAAGGTGCTGCCGAGCAATGCCTCGAAACGCGGCACACGCGCGGCGTGCGAGAAATCGCTGGCACGCCTGCGAACCGACCGGCTGGATTGCTACCTGCTTCATTGGCGCGGCGCCTATCAATTGGAGGAAACGATTGCGGCCTTCGACACTCTGGTGCGCGACGGTAAGATCCTGTCCTGGGGCGTGAGTAATTTCGATGTCGCCGACCTCGACGAAGTGGTCGCGGTTGCGGGTGCGGGGCATCCGGCATGCAACCAGGTGCTGTACCACCTGCAAGAACGCGCGATNNGCTTTCGATGCGCGAACGAGGCAAGGCAGCGTGCTTGAGGAGATAGCCGCGGCTCACCACGCGACCGCCCGACAGGTCGCGCTGCGATTCCTGTTGCGCCACCCGGAGGTGTTTGTGATTCCCAAGGCCTCCAACATTGCACACGTCGCCGAGAACGCCGGCGCGGTTACCCTCGAATTGAGCGATGCCGAATTGGCGAAAATCGACGCGGCATTTCCACGCGGAAGACCGCGGCGCGGGCTGCCGATGATTTAGACCGGCATACGCAGAATGTGCGGACCCACGGCATCGATTGTCGATGTTCCGGTCAACGCCAAGGTCACGCGCAACTCATTGCGCATGATCTCGATAGCCTTGGCAACGCCCGCCTCCCCCCCAGCCGCCAGCGCGTAAAGAAACGACCGGCCGATCAAGGCCCCACGGGCGCCCAGCGCCAGCGCCTTCGCGATATCCTGGCCCGAGCGGATGCCGCCGTCGAACATGACTTCGCAGCGGCCGTCGATTGCTGCGACGATCTCCGGCAGCACTGAGATCGAAGACGGTGCGCCGTCGAGTTGCCGCCCACCGTGATTCGAGACGACGATGGCGTCCGCACCCGCGGCGAGGCCGAAGCGGGCGTCCTCGGCATCGAGCACCCCCTTGAGGATCAGCTTTCCAGGCCAGCGGCTTCTGACCCATTCCACGTCGCGCCAATTCGCGGACGCATCGAACTGCGTCGCGGTCCACTCTGACAGCGTACGAATACTGCTCGAACCGCCGATTCGCCCGACCAAATTACCGAATGTGCGCCGTTTGCCAAACAGCACCTTGAGTGCCCAAGACGGTTTCATGGCCACATCCAAGGCATTGCGCAGAGTTAGCCGCGGCGGGATCGTGAGGCCATTGCGCGGATCGCGGCGGCGCTCACCCAACACCTGCAGATCGAGCGTGAGCATGAGCGCGGAACACTGCGCAGCCGCCGCCCGATCGATGAGCTCTTGATTGAAGCCGCGATCTTTCATGAGATATTGCTGAAACCAGAACGGCTGCTGGCTCGCCGCTCGAACGTCTTCGATCGAGCAAATCGACATGGTACTCATGCAGTACGGAATGCCGCAGGCCGCCGCGGCCCTTGCCGCGAGAATCTCACCGTCCGCGTGGAACAGGCCGGCAAGTCCGGTCGGGCCTATCGCCAAAGGCATCGACACCGGGGTACCCACCAGCGTCGTCGCAAGAGACATGTTTGATACATCGACCATGACACGTTGACGAAACGTCATCGCATCGAGGTCGGCGCTGTTGCGCAACAGGGTCCGTTCTTCGTATGCGCCGCCGGCGGCGTAGTCGAAGATGGCCCGCGGGATACGCTTTTTCGCGAGCTCGCGCAAATCGTCGATGCTGAGAATCATTTGTCGAATTTCTTCTATCCGTTTCAGTCCGCGCTCGCGACCGCTTGGAAATGTTCGACTACCGGCGCAGACTCGAAAAAGGGTCCAATCTGCGCGCGCCACTGCGTGAACGCGGGCGATCCTCGAAATCCCACCGTGTGATCCTCGAGCGTTTGCCACTGCACGATCAACGCGTAGCGGTTGGATGTCTCTATCGAGCGCCGCAACTCGTGCGACAAATACCCCTTGCTGGCGCCTAGCACCTTGATAGCGGCCGGAAACGCCGTTTCGAATTGCCATTCGCTCCCCGGACGAATGGTCAGTTGCGCGAATTCAATGATCATAACGATACCACTCCGTGCTTCACATGACGTTGCGAGTCTCAACAGGGCGCCGGGCTAGTGATGATAATCCGGAAACGCCGGCCTCGCCGGCTCAACGAAGGGATGGGTCGCCAATTCGCGCAGCGCAATCGCCACCGCCGCCTCCAATTGAGGATCGTGTCCTTCGCTGACTGCCTTCGGGTCTTGCTCCACCACCACATCCGGGTCGACACCGTGGTTTTCAACGTCCCATTCGCCCTTCGTGGAAAAGAAGGCGACGCTGGGCGAGGTGACGTGCCCGCCATCCATCAGGACGGGAATTTCACTGATGCCGACCAAGCCGCCCCAAGTCCGTTTACCAACCAGTGTGCCAAGCTTGGCCTGCTTGAACAGCCAGGGAAGCGCATCGCCGCCGGAGCCCGAAACTTCATTCGCGACCATCACTTTGGGTCCGTAGATGGCGGCATTCGGAGTGTGTTCAACGCTGCCGTATCGAGGCGACCAATACGCTTCGATGTGACGGCCCATGACCTCGATGATGTAGTCGGCCATCTGCCCGCCCGCGTTGAACCGCTCGTCGATGATCGCGCCGTGCTTCTGGGTCTGCCCAAGATAGTAGCGATTGAAATTGGCGAACCCCTCCACACCGGTGTTCGTCAGGTATACATACGCAAGTTTCCCGCCGGACATCTGATCCACCTTCCGTTGGTTGGACTCTATCCAATCGATGTGGCGCAGATTGGCTTCGCTGGGTATGGGCACGACGGTGACATCGCGCACCTTGCCGCCATTGGCGGAGGCGACACGCAGCGTGATGGCGTGTTCGGCCGTGCCTTCGAGCGGCTGCTGGATGTCCACGGAACCCCACAACTCCTGTCCGTTGATGGCGAGAATACAATCGCCGGCACTGAGATTGAGTCCGGGCTGCGCGAGAGGAGCCTTTTCGTGCGGATTGAACTCGCCGCCGGAATAGATCTTCGCCAGACAGTGGCGATTGTTGCGGATCACATAGTCGGCTCCGAGCAACCCGCCGGGTACGCGGCGAGCCCGGGGAATAGCACCTCCGCTGCCCCGCAAGTGACCGACGGAGAACTCCCCCAGCATTTCTTGAAAAACATAGTTGAGGTCGGCTCTGGATGCGATCGAGGCGACGTACGGCTCATAACGGCGTTCGTCGGCGACCGTGGGAGCGCCATGGAAATTCGGATCATAGAAATACGAGCGCTCGATCCGCCACACTTCATGGTACATCTGGGTCCATTCCGCCGCCGGATCGACTCGCACCTGAAGAGCCGCCAACGCGAGCGTGCCATCGCCGGATTTCAGCGGGACATTCGCCGGCACGATGACCCACGTCGGCCTCACTTCGTCCCCGCCCACCTCCGGTGGCGCATCAGGTTTGCGGTTGGAGACGGCGAGAAGCATCTTGTCTCCATCTGCGGAGAGTTCGAAATTCTCGATACGCTCGGCCAGCTTTTCCGTCTTGCGGTCCTCCAGGGTCCAGCGGCTCAATGTAGCGGCGCGATCGTCATATCGACCCAGGTCGGTTCGCACCATAAAGTACAGACTGCCATGGGCCCCTGCGGTCAGGGCCACATAGGCGGCGGTGGGTAAGGCTAAGGCCACGACCCGTGCCCCGATACCGCTCAAATCAACCTTGGTCGGCGCAACGGTCGGTGCGGCGGCCGGTGCGCCAACTCGCTTAGCAGGGACCGATTCCTCGGCAGGGGCGCTTTCGTCGCTGTCTTTCGGTTTGGCCAGCTTCGCTCCCGGCGCCTTTTCATCGTCCAACTCGGGAGCGATGGGCGAGGCCTGGTCCGCGGCGAGTACGATGGCATAGATATTCGAACGCACCTCGTACAGGTCGCTGGACATATCGAGCCCGTCGGAAGTTGCGCCGGCATTCGTACTGGCGGTGTAGTAAAGGTATTTTCCGCCACGGTCAAAGGCAGGCAGGCGGGCATCCCCCGTTAAACCTGTGACCTGCGTGGACTTGCCGCTGTCGAGTGAGTAGAGAAACAAGGCGTGCAAGTGATTCTCGAGGGAACGCGGGTAGGCAATCCACTTGGAATCGGGCGACCAGGCGAGATCGTAGCTGGCATCTGAGAAGCCGCCATACACATTCTTGTCGTTGATGACGCTGAGTTTACCCGTGACCGTATCAAGCAGATAAACGTTCAGGCGATTGTCGTGGAAGGCGATGCGTTTCGAGTCCGGCGACCACTTCGGCGCGAAATAATAGGCAGGTTCCGGCGCCAGCGGAAATTTCTTGACGGCCGCGGCACCTGTTTGCGATGCACCCGTCTGCCCGGCGACATGCAACGCGTACAAGCCGGATTCATCGGAGAAGTAAGCGATCCATTGGCCGTCCGGAGACCATGCGGGTGAGCGCTCCATCACCCCCGGCGTATTGGTGATGTTGCGGATCGGCCCTGGCTTCACCGGTACCGTCAGAATTTCTCCGTGGGCTTCTATCGCGGCGCGCAGGCCGGTGGGTGAGATTGCGGCGTGATCGATTTCCGCGGCGACGTTTTTGATGTTGGGCCGCACTTCCGGTAGGTCGGCTTGGATCTCGATCGGCACCCGACGGCTCGTGCCGGCGGCGGTGTCCAGGAGATGAATCTCTCCCAGCTGATCGTAGACCAAAGTGGTTCCCTCGCCGGCGAGGCTGCGAATATCGGGACCGTCGTTGTGCAGAACCTGGGCAACCGCCTTCGTGGCAAGGTCATAACGGAAGATCCCGATGCGGCCGGCACGCCCAGAGAGGAAGAAGATCTGCTGGCCGCAGTAGACGGGGAAGAAGTCGGAAGCTCGATCGTGAGGAATCTCGACCGAGTCGAGACTCGCGAGCCCGGTGATCCAGATCGTGCTGGCACGGCCGCCACGGTAGTTTCCCCACGACACGAACGCCGTGTAGTCAAATCCGAAGGCGGGAGCCAGCGGCGAGTAGGCCATGTGCGAACCGTCCGGAGACATCTGGCCCTGATAGGCCGTGGGCAGCGGTAAGCGCGTGGCCTCGCCGCCCTCGGCGGGTACGGAAAAAAGTTGCGTGTATCGGCTCGCCGACTCGCGGGAGGAGCGAAACAAAATCCGCTTGCCGTCCGGGGTCCATCCGACCGCGACATCCGGAGCCGGATGATAGGTCACGCGATGCGGAACGCCCCCCGCAGCGGGGATGGTGAACACATCCGTGTTGCCATCGTATTCCCCAGTGAAGGCAATCGTGCTGCCGTCCGGAGAGAAGATGGGCGAGCTTTCCAGGCCCACGCCGTTGGTCAGGCGTACGGCGCGACCGCCATCGCGAGAAACGGTCCAAAGATCTCCGGCATATCCGAAGGCGATCAACTCGCGACTAAGAGCAGGTGATTGAAATAAGTGGGGCTTCTCTGCCGCATGCGTCGCGGTAGAAGTGAAAGTCAAGAAGCACGCGAGTCCCAGCGTAAATGCCGAGTGGTGGATGCGATGCACGAGACGCTCCGGTAATCGGTTAGGCAACCAATTCCCGATGTTGCGGCACGATCGTGTACTTGTGCAACCGACGCGAAATACTGGCCGAATGTTCCGGCCACGGAATAGCCTTTGGGGGCCGCCGGGCGTAAACGTCGGCCTCCACCCCGCGATCGTGGGTGCCAGGACAGGCGATGCCAGACGCCGGATCGACCGGATCGTCGTACAATAGCCCACACGAGCACTGGAGAATTCGCATGACATTGAAGGATCGACTGTGTAGCGTCGCTTTGGCGATTGCGGTCACCCTGCTATTCAGCGTAGCCGCCGAGGCGGGCGCACCCCAACAGAAGACTCAGGCACCTGGCTACTACCGTTTGATGGTCGGCGAGATCGAGGTGACGGCGCTTTCCGACGGCACCTTCTCGATGGACGTCGGCAAGATACTCACTAACACCACACCGAAGCAACTCGACGCGGCGCTGGCGCGGGCCTTCCTCAAGGACCCGGTCGAGACCTCCGTCAATGGCTTCCTCATCAACACAGGCTCGAAACTGGTGTTGATCGACACCGGTGCCGGCACGCTCTTCGGCCCTACGCTCGGCAAGCTGCTTTCAAACCTCCAGGCGTCGGGCTATCGGCCGGAGCAGGTGGACGAGATCTACATCACGCACATGCACCCTGATCACGTTGGCGGGCTCTCGGCGGACGGCAAACTCTCCTTTCCTAACGCTATCGTGCGCGCCGCCCAGCAGGAAGCCGACTTCTGGCTCAGCAAGGCACACATGGACGCAGCGCCCAAGGATCGTAAGGACGGTTACCAAGCTGCAATGAACATGCTGAATCCGTACGTCTCCGCTGGGAAATTCAAGCCTTTTAGCGGCGACACGGAGCTCGTACCTGGCATCCGCGCCGTGGCGGGCCCCGGTCATACCGCCGGCCATACCCTCTACGTCATCGAGAGCGAGGGCCAGAAGTTTGTGCTGTGGGGTGATTTGATGCACGTCGCCGCCGCCCAATTCGCCGACCCGTCGGTGACCATCCGCTTCGATACGGACTCTGTCATGGCAACTGCGCAGCGAAGGAAAGTGTTCGCCGATGCGGCCGAGCACGGCTACTGGGTGGCCGGAGCCCATCTAGCATTTCCGGGAATCGGGCACCTGCGCAGCGCGGGCCCAGGGTACACCTTCGTGCCGGCGAACTACGGCGCGCTGAATTAACGGCACAGAGACCCTACGTAGTCCGACCCGCTGTATGGCGAAAAAAAAAGAAGCCGTTGACGACCTTCTCGACGCCCTCGTATGGATGCGGCGCAAGGCGAAAAAGCATGAAGCGGTCGACGACCTCATCGACGCACTTATGCGCATGCGTCGCAAGGTGAAAAAGAAGTCGGTCAAACGAAAGGTGGGCAAGAAGCGGCGAAGCGACCGTCCCCTCCGCGATAAGCGTCGAAAGTGATCAAAAATTAGTCAGGTGAGTGCAAGTGATTGAATCACGGTGACGTTCTGGTTACACGTTGCAGGTTCTGCACAGGGTTATCCCCCGGAATTGGGGATAGTGGAAAGAAGGAGAAGGTCATGCGAACAATTCACCTTTTTGTCCTAGCGATTGCTTTTAGTTCAGCGTGGCTACTACCGAGCTGTGCCACGACGGAGCAGACGCCGACAGCGTCCGCAGCCGGAACGGCGCGCATCACAGTGCTCTATGATGCCTTCGGCAAGGATGCGACGATGACTAAAGACTGGGGCTACGCCGCCCTGGTGGAGATCAACGGCAAGCGTATTCTGTTTGATACTGGTGACGACCCGGCGATTCTTGCGAAAAACGTGAAGGCCAAGGTAGTCGATCTTACTAAGCTTGACTTCGTAGTGTTATCGCACCGCCACAGCGATCACGTGGGCGGATTTTCCTATTTACTCAGCGTGAATCCGAAGGTCAAGATTTATGCGCCCAAGGAAGGCTTTGGTATTTTTGGCTCCGACCTGCCCAGTAAGTTCTATCGCAAAGACGAGTCACTGCCCGCCGAGATGCGATACTACAACGGCGCCCCGCCGGAGATTATGCGGTTTGGCACGGTTTTTCCGGGTGCCAACATTCAGTTGATTGATAAGACCACGGAAGTGGCCCCGGGTATTACGCTGATTGCCTTGGTATCCGATGCGCCGGGAACAAAAGAGCTGAAGGAGCTATCGTTAGCCATCAACACACCGGACGGCATCGTGCTGGTAGTTGGCTGTTCGCACCCGGGCATCGAGACCATCGTTGCCGAAGCAGCCAAGATCAATCCCCACATTCACCTCATCGCCGGCGGATTCCACCTCGTAGTAGCCCAAGACGCAGCAATCGAAAAAGCTGCCACGAGCCTGCATGACACCTACAAAGTCGATTACATCGCCCCCGGTCACTGTACCGGAGAACCAACTTTCGCCGCCATGCGACGAATGTTCCGCGACCGTTATCTCTATGCCGGATTGGGGACGACACTCGACGTGGGCGCCAATCCGCGTGTCACATCTGATCGACGGTCGACCACTGTCGCGGATGAAAGCGATCTGCGCAGCTATCGAGCGTTGCTCGCGCGGAGCGATGCCTTGACCGATAGTGAACTCAAAGAAGTTCGGCTCGCGCGCCCGCAGTGAAAGCTGCCCTCAGGTTGCCAACGCCCACCATATTCGTGAATTTGCAGTAATGAGGTGGTGACTTGTCGGAAGGGGGAGGAATTGAAGGCGTTCTGGGTGGCGAACCGGAGTCAACGGAAGGCAACACACCGGTAGGCGGTGCCGATGCAGCGGCGGTAGCGCTCGCCCTTCAGGCTGCGCATCACGATCCCGAGCTCAGCCGTACCGCCAGCGAGTACCTCGCGGAACAGCGCGCTCTGGTCAAGCTCCAGATCAAACACTTCGATGAGGAGCGACGTCTCGCGATTGCCGCCGCCAAGCGCAAGCAGCTGAGCGATCGCTTGCGCATAGGCTTGCAGTTTTTCGTGGTTTTGGTGGCACTCGGCGCTGTGGTCGGCCTCGCAGCCATATTCTGGGACGCGCTGACCGACCACGGCATCAAAATAGAGGCCTTTGAGGTGCCGGCAGACCTGAATGACAAGGGACTGACGGGTCAGGTCGTGGCCAAGAAACTCCTCGACCGCATCGCCGAGATCGACCGCGGTAGCACGACCGTTCGAGCTGCCAACAGCTTTGCGAACAACTGGGGTAAGGACATCAAGGTGGAAGTACCCGAGACCGGCATTTCCATCGGAGAGATTTCGCATTGGATCCACGAAAGGTTCGGTCACGCCACCCGGGTAGACGGCGAGGTCTATCATACGAGCGCTGGAGTCACCGTCAGCGTTCGAGTCGGTAGTAACCCTCTCATCGAGACGCATGGAACAGAGGAAGAACTACCGACTCTAATTCAGGCTGCCGCCACACGGGTGTACGCCGAAACCCAACCGTATCGCTACGGCTTTTGGCTTGCATCCCACGGACAAATCGATGAAGCCAACGCCATTTTTCGGCAGCTATACATCGAAGGTAGCCCCGTCGATCGCATCTGGGCACTGCACGGCCTGGCCAACGATCAGGATTCGCCGGAAAAGGAGATTGCGTTCGAGCAGCGCGTGCTCGCCGAAGATCCACACTTTCTGCTTAGCGCACTCAATGTCGCAAGTGCTGAGTCGCGTCTAGGTCATGAGGATTCGGCGCTGTCCAAGCTACAGGCCTTGCTCGCGGACAAGCGGGGACTCGCCGATGAATCGCTATCCCCGTCTGGGCTAACAGTGTTGCTCACGATAGCCAAGCAAGACCGTGACGTGCTCCTTTGCGATTTTCAGTCGGCCAACGCTACCGCCAATCTGCTCGAAGACGATGCAATACCGACCAATTGGCGCGGTCTTGCCCGGCAGCAACGGGTCGACATCTTGATTCATTTGCATGACCCTAAGAGCGCTACAGCACTACTGGAACTCGCGCCTGCACCCAAATCTGCGCGAGATGAGATTCGGAGCAGCTATCTGCGATCTAAGTTGGCGGCGGAAGGCGGAGATTGGGCCGAGGCCATCGCGGAAATCGAGCGCACCAACGCGACGAACCATGGCGAGAGCGTCAAATCGATTCGGCTGCGCGACCCGCTCTTCGCCGCGGATCTCTATGCGCGCGCTGGCCGCAATGCAGAAGCCGACGAGATAATTGCTTCGCTTCCCACCGACAACTATGACGGCTGGCGTGCGCGCGGACGCGTCGCGACGCTGCGTCAGAATTACCCGAGCGCAGAGCAGGCGTTCGCCGAGGCGGTTCGGCAAGCCCCCTCGTTTGCCCTTGCCTACAACGATTGGGGTGATCTGCTCTATACCAAAGGCGATCTGCGCGGGGCCATCGCCAAATACGGCGATGCTAACCAGCGTAGCCCACATTGGGCCGACCCGCTGAAGTCCTGGGGCGATGTGCTGGCGAAGCAGGGACACGCGAGCGAAGCGCTCGCGAAGTACGATGAGGCACTCAGGCACGCTCCCAATTGGGCTGCCCTGAAGGAGGCGCGCGACGGGGCAGCGAAGCATCAAACGTGAATGGATTGCCCATCGCATCCAGCGTGTAATGAGGGAGCCCAGACGATCGCCGCGGCGACCTCGGTGCTGCAGACCTTTAGGCTAGTCCCGTGTATTGTTCCAGTCGTTTGATCGAACACAGGTGGCAGATATGCAAACGACGTTTTATCGAGCCTTTGGGTCTTGCGTCATCGGGGCGAGTCTTTTGGCCAGTGGATCGAGCAGCGCCGCAAAAGAAAAGGCGGACTTCGTACGTATCACGCCCGCCGATGTGCATTGGAAAGACATTCCCGGCGGACATGGCGCGCAGGAGGCGACGCTGCTGGGGGACCCGGAGAAATCGGCCATGTACGTGATACGGGTCAAGTTCCCGCCGCACGTGATGGATTCACCGCATTGGCACCCTAACGCGCGATACGTCACCGTGCTCCAGGGAACTTGGTTCGCCGGCACGGGTGACTCCTTCGATGCGGCTCGCGCGGTTCCGCTGAAGCCGGGGAGCTTCATGATGCATCCGGCGAAGGCGACCCACTGGGATGGTTCGGCGGGAAACGAGACCGTGATTGTTCAGATCATCGGCATCGGCCCCACGGACGGGGGGAAGGTGGATGCCGGGATGCCCGATTGGATCGATGTACGCTAGAGTTCCAGGGACGGACGGGAGCGCGCGCATGGGCACGATGGAGGAAACATCGTGACGATTCGGGAGTACATCGTTCGGCGAGGGCAAGCCGCTGCCCGGCGAAGAGCCTAGACATTAACTAAAGCACCTGTACGTCACCGCCGGGCCTGGCGCGGATTAACTCTGCTCTTCGTGCAGAAATGCGGGCAGTGAAATCGAGGGCGGCAGCTTATGCTCGGAAGATCGTCAGGGGTCGCTCTGACGTGTTACGGGTGCGTTCACAAGGATGGAGCCATGTCGAAAATCGATGAACGGATTGAGGCGCGGACGCGTACCGCGGGTGCTCGCCTGTCGATCTATGCGGCGTTAGCCCTGTCCACGATGGGACTCGGTGCGGTCGATGCAGCGAATCCACCATCACCCTGCCCTGGCGCCGCCGCATGGAATGAGGCGCATCGAGAACAGCTGCCGGAGGCCATGGCGGCGCGCGATGCGACCCGAATAGTCACGGATCCGGATCTACGCAAGGAGCTGCAGGAGCGTTTCGCGGCCGACCAGCGGGCCCGCAAGGACTACTACCTCGCGGCGTCTCACGATCCAGCCGTCGCGCGACGGATTGATCAGCTGGATGCGGAGAATCTTGACTGGCTGAAGGCGCTGGTTCGCGACAAGGGTATCCCGCAAGCGGAGCAAGTCGGAGAGAATGGTGTCAAGTGGGCGTGGCTGTTGGTTCAACATGCTGACCGCGATCCCAAACTGCAGGCGACCGTCTTGCCGATGTTCGTAAAACGCTATGAGGCCGGGGAGCTTCCCGCGGACTATTTGGCCAAGCTCACGGATCGCGTTCTGATTGCGCAGGGCAAGCCGCAGCGATTCGGCACCCAGTTCGATTGGCTATCGGGTAAGTTCAATCCTCGTGATGCCGGCGATCTCACTGCAATCGATGCACACCGCCAGGAAATTGGGCTCATGCCTTTGACGGATTACGCGTGCATGATGAATGCGAAGCTGAAGAAGAAATAGGAAGTTGCGCGCGGCAATACCCCGGCGCGGCGTATTCGTTGGGCATTGTGGGCTGCAAAGGTGAAGGGTATTCGCTGCTCCATCTTGAAGTAATGGCTCGGCTGAGCGATTCACTCGTTGGCTCATTCGTTCCTACACATAATAGCGCTTTGCGCTTACTTGCAAATTCGACTCCGCCGCTACACTGCAGCCAACAGACCTAAGAATTCGCCGGAGGGCGTACAAATGGCTACAGTATCGCTCGAGCTGACGGGCCATCGTGATTCGACACAGCGCGATTCGACACAACGCGCTGATTACACTCCAACCCCGGACCGTCGATATTTTGTTGTACATGGTCGCCTTTGGCGCCTCAGTAACCCATCGCTCGATCCTGAAATCCATGAGCACCTTGTTTGGGAACTCATGACGGCGAGGCGTGCCGTCCGTGATGCAACCGACTCCAAGGAGAGAATTGCAGCGCGCCTAAAAGTTGATGCCACGAAACAGGCGCTAGGAGAACGTGACGAGGTTTGGTGGGATGACGGCGCTCCGGACTATAATCGCCGTCTTGCAGTCGACACCCCCTATGCTGCGTGGTTCAGCCTAAATTCGGAGTGACGGACGTCTAGTACTGCGCTGCGTTGAGCATAGCAAGAAAGAGTGTAGTAACCGACGATTCCGCTCATGTCCACTACTCCTTTGCTCCCGAAGCGTGACTTGGCACCCGAAAGCGACGACAAAGATGGTTCAGTTGCGATGAGCGAGCAAGCGTTCAACCGCCCCGTCGATGCCGAAGCGGAGATCGAGCTTTTGGCGTGCGAGACGCATATGCCGCGCGAGCTTGTCCGAGCGGTCTATAGCAGCGAACGCGCGAAACTTGAGAGGACAGCGCGGATCAAGACCTATATCCCGGTGCTAGTCCATCGCCACGTCAAAGCCCTGTTGCGCGAGGGACGCCGCGCGTAGATGTTGGGGTGACTTCAAGATTCGGATCAGAACGTACGTTAGCGGCATCGCACAATGAAAAAAATCAGGTGGTTGGCCTCGGACATACATCGCCCTCTATCACTAGGCTTTCGTCGGGTCATGGCACACGCCGAGATAAAGTGCCATATTGAAAGGCGAAAAGTGCCGAAATGAAAGAAAAGCGACACTGGCCCCGTGATCTTAACGAGTTCGCCGCGATTATGCAGATGATGACTCCAGGAGTTCGAGCATGAAGCGCCGCGACTTGCTTGTGGCAGCGACTGGTCTGGGACTGACCAGCGGTGCCGTACTCAATGGCGCCGCCAAAGCGCGAACGGATTCTTCCGGCCCTGAGCGCAATATCTTGCTCATCATCGCGGATGATCAAGGCTACGACTTGAGTTGCTGTGGAGGACGAGTCAAGACACCCGTATTGGACAATCTGGTTACGCAGGGAACGTTGTTCACTCAAGGATACGCGACCGTGTCTTCTTGTAGCTCCAGCCGAGCGACGTTGTACACAGGCCTTTACTCGCATACCAACGGTATGTACGGGCTCGCGCATGACGTGCACAACTTTTCCCTGCTCGACGATATCAAGACGCTGCCTTGGATGCTGCAACAATCGGGCTATCGCACGGCGCTCGTCGGCAAGAAACACGTAAAGCCCGACGCGTTACTACCCTATGACGCTTGGCTGGCCCCCGAGCTTCCCGGGATTCGCGATGTGGCAGCTATGGCTCACCTAGCAGGTCAGTGGATTCGCGAGCAAGGCGGTAGCCGGCCGTTTTTCCTGACTGTCGGTTACAGCGATCCGCATCGTGACGCAACGAACTTCGGTAATTCGCGCAAATGGCCCGAGGTCGAGCGTGAGACCTACTCGCCTTCTGACGTATTGATTCCCAATCATTTGCCCGATCTGCCAGGTGTGCGCCAAGACTTGGCTCAGTACTATGAATCGGTCAGTCGGCTCGACAGCGGCGTGGGGATACTGCTTCGGGAGTTGCGGGATGCGGGGCATGAGAAAGATACTCTTGTCATCTACCTAAGCGATAACGGCCGACCATTTCCAGGCGCTAAGGACAATCTGTATGAACCTGGGCTGCATATGCCATTAATCATTCGCTCGCCCGAGCAAAGCACACAAAACGTCCGCAATACCTCGCTCGTGAGCTGGATCGACGTGGCTCCAACCATTCTCGACTGGGCGCGAGTAACGCCGCCGGCGGACTACCGCTATGCGCCACTGCCCGGCCGCTCATTACTTCCGATTTTGGAACAAACAAATTCCGTCGGATTCGATCGAATCTTCGCCACTCATTCGTTTCACGAGATCAACCAGTATTATCCGATGCGTTCTGTGCGTACACGACGCTACAGTTATTTCCTCAATCTCGAGCCCTCACTCGCCGTCCCTGTGGCCAGCGACGTACAGCTCTCGCCCTCTTGGAAGGCGATCATCGGCACTCCGGGTGCCAAGCTCGGCAAGCGGACGCTGGATGCCTTTACGCATCGTCCGTCCGAAGAACTTTACAATATTGCTGTCGATCCCGACGAGGTAGTCAATCTAGCCGCCGAACCATCACACGCAACCGTCATGGCGGATCTGCGCAAACAGTTGCGAGATTGGCGCGCCGCCACTCACGACCCCTGGCTTCCCGGAATTACTGATCCTTTCGGACATGCGCATTGAATTGAAATCCTGGTCCAGAATCGATGGCTCCTAGCGTTGGGCACTTTGTTTATTGTCGGCGCCCTCTCCTGACCGCGGTTTAAAGAGATACATTTGTTCCATCTTCCGGGCGACATCATTGTCGATCGGCCGGGATTCAAGCTCTTCTTCCCGATCACGACCATGGTGATCCTGAGCGCGGTTCTGTCACTGCTGACTGGCTTCTGCGGTGCTAACAGAGCAAAAGAGGTCAATCGAGAGCGGCACTGACCAAATACGACGAGGCGCTCGAGTACGCGCCTAACTGGAAAGAGCTCAAAGAAGCCCGCGAGGGCGTGGCGAAGTATAAGAGCGTTGGGTCGGAACTCATCTGCTCTGGATCGAAACGATCGCTCGCTGCACGGGGTCGTTGCCTGGACCCTCGTTCACTCGCTCGCGGCTCGGGGACACTGAGACTTCAAAGCGGCCGGTCTTCTCGTCGAAAGCGACGTCGCCCGCGGATCCCATCTGCGCTGTAATCGTGGGTCGCCGCGTCGCGTAGCCAAACAGGCGCACAGTTTTTTCCTGGGGAGCGAACGTTACGGCGGCGGTAAGACGGTTCCGTTCGTCGGCGACGGAGGCAATGCGTTTCCGACCGTCAGGGACGAACTTGCTGTCGTCACCGAAGAGCGCGACGCCCGCGCGCGACACCGGTGCCAGGATGAAATAAGCCGTTCCGTTCGGAGCAAGATCGAAGGTGAAAGTTTCCGAGGCCGCCAATCGTCGCGCGGTCCGGGCTCGTGCGTCGTATAAATAGACGTCGCGGGGTACCTCTACTTGCGCCGGCGTGAAAGCGGCAGTCGCATCTTCGGATCCGCGGCTGTAGGCGAAGACATAGGCTGTTCGCAAGGCGCCGTGATCGGTGTGGGCNNTACATGGCGTCGATCGGAAGCAGCGGCGCATCCGGCTTGACGATCACGCCGTCCGAGCGAACGGCGCGCAGCAGATTCTCCTTGCTTTCGGCACCGATTTTGTCGCCGTTTCCGACCATGCCCGCCGACAATGTCGCGATCAATACATTATCCGTTTCCGTGCTCATGAACACGTCGGCCCACGGCCAAATACCGAGCGCGCTCGCCAAGCGCGACGCGTAAAGGAACGCATCCCATTTAGATCGCGTGAACCGGTCGCCGCTCGTACGAATGGTCGTGAGATTCCCGTAACGGGCGCTCTGAAGAAAATGGCGCGGCAGCGCCATGCAGTACTGCACGGACATTCCCTTTTCCTGCGCGGCGCGCGCCATGCCGTCAGTGAAAGCATCGCCCGCCCTGAGAGTCGTACCGAGTGCAGGCGAGTACTTGTAGATCACATTTAGCCAATCCTGCTCATAAGTCGCCACATTCGCCGAGGAAGTGTAATCCATGATCTCCTTCCAAAATTTCGGGTCGACCGCCGCGACACCCGAGATATGGTAATGCTTGTGGTAGGGACTTTCGTGATCGATCCAACGATTGTGCGTGATGAGCGGCAGACTGACTTTCTTCTGAAAAGCCGCGAGACCATCGGGGAAAACGGCTGGGTGCGCCTCGTATTTAAGCAGACCGCCGTATCGATTCCATTCCCCGGCCGGCAGCTCGGAATTTTTCGGCTCAAGGGTTTCGCCCCCTGGACCCGTAAGGGACTTGGAGTACCACCAACTATCGAGTTGGAGATACCGGAGGGGAATTCCCTCTTCGCGGTAGCGCTGCACCAGCGTCTCCAGCGTACCCGCGTAGCCGAGATCGTGCTCGTAGTTGTACCAATACGCGGCGCCGTTGTCGGTCCAGTAGCCCAAGTAGCGCAGGCCGATGTCGGCATCGTTTGACGGCCGAGTTTTTCCCTGGAGTCCGGTGAGCGCGTTGCCCCAACTGTCCCAAGCAGCATTCACTCCAACGCCAAACGCCAGAAGCGTTTTGTGCGCGAAGTCGGCGGGAAGACCGGTAACCCCTTCATTGAGGCCGCTCGCGATCTCGGTGTTCCCGTCCCCACGCATTCTGGCGATCATGTAGTTCGCCGCGGGCGACAACACGACGGTACGTGTCTGATCGTCGAACAGGAGCCACGGGGTTCCAGTTTCCTCGAGCGTAAAGCTCCGCGGAGCGAACACATCGTTCTTGTAACTGAAGTGATGCAGTTTTTTCGGGAACTCAGTGAACCGCGGAAAACGGATGGCACCGGCATCGGAGATCGGTTCTTTTGAGGCGATACTGAAAAGAACGACAGGACGGTTGACATAGGTCCGGATGCTTCCGTTGAGCGGCACCTCCTGGCGCCAACTGAAACGCAGTTCGCGGTAAGCACCCAGTCGGTCCTGCCCATTTTTTACGCTTACGTCCGAGGCGGAATCGCCCAACTGGCCCGCGAATGTCCAGTTCAATTCTTGGCTACGTACCTCATAGCGACCCGACTTTTGGTCAATTGTAGCCATAATGCCATGCGCGCCTTCGACGGCTGGAGGTGCGGCATGGCATGGCAGGGCGGAAAGAGTCAATGCAACCAAGAGTGGTGCGCGTCGGAGAAGCGACCAACATGAAAGGGCGCGCATCGTTGCTAATTCGCTTCGAGAAATCTGACCCATTGCACTTTCCTCGTGTTTTCAAAAGTCTGCACATGACCTCTCCCAGCGCGACGGGCTTACGCTCGGGGAAGATGAGCGGCAGCAAATGGGATTCAGTCGCCGTGCATCAGCGGAGTCTCCAAGTCGTGCGGAGACTACCAGTTTTTCAGCACCGGCCCAGATCCATGCGCGCCATTATCCATCAGCCACCCATCGATGATTTCTGACGCCGCGAAGACGATACGCTTGCTAACGACGACGCTGCGCCGATCGGAGTAGAATGGAATCGGGTCGCGCCTGCGAACCCGCGGCGCTGCATACAATGAGCAAATTTTGGAGTCGTCAATGATTTACTTCCTAGC
>PMMB01000326.1:32658-43453 GCA_003165495.1 Gammaproteobacteria bacterium
TCGTCCTAGGGGCCATATTCGCTGCAGCTCACGGTCGTCATCATTGCCGCATGATCGGTGAGCGAGGGATGTACGGCCGTATGCACGCTCGTGGGAACGAATCCGGCGACACCCAGAACGGGGACAATGCACAAGCTCCGGCTGGCGCGCTAAATCCCGCAGCTCCGCCGGGTCCCGCATCGCCGTCGCCGCAAAAACCATAGTCAAACGCCGCGCGGTGCTTCGCTGAGGACGGGTTGGCACAGGGGGGGGTAGCGGCCGTCGTTCGAACGTTATCGGGTTTACGCTGAACGGTGGATAGGGCCTACTACACGGATGGCTTGGCTGACCAAATCGCGATTCTTATCGGGGCTCCAGTGTCACAAGCGGTTGTGGTTTGACATTCATCAGCCGATCGAGGACTCGGCTGAACCGAACATTCAAATACTTCAAGGTAAGGCGTTCGACGAGGTGGTGCAGGGGTTGCAACCGGGCGTCGTGATCTCGCGCGAGCGCGGCATGCCGGCGGCCATTGCGGAGACCAAGCGGGTTTTGGCGAAGGGCAGTCGTGCGGCGTCCACGCTCTATCAACCGGCGTTTCGGGCAGGGAATCTCGCGGTCATTGCAGATGTCCTGCGGCGGGCGGGCGCTCAGTTTGAACTCGTCGAGGTGAAAGCAACGACGCAGGTCAAGGAGACGCATCTGCCGGATGCGGCGTTTCAGGCGCTGGTGTTGCAACGTGCGAAAATTCCCGTCGGTCGGGTGTTCATCGGGCATGTGAACAATGAGTTTGTTCTGCGGCGGGCGGGCGACTTCGAGGGATTGCTGGTCGAAGCGGATATCACGGAGTCCGTGCGGGGGTATCTGGCGGAGGCTGCGGCACGGACCTTGGAGTTTCAGGAGGTCATGGCGAGCGATAGGATGCCCAGCATCGTCGTCGGTCCGCACTGCTTGAGTCCGTATGAGTGTCCGTTCTTGGCGCGTTGCACGGCGGGGCAGGAGACGCCGGAATATCCGGTGGATGTGCTGCCACGGGGCGGCAAGACTGTTGCTACGCTGCTGGCTGACGGGTATCGGGATCTGCGCGACGTGCCTGCGAAGCGTTTGACGGACGAGATGCATCGGCGGGTCTTTGACGCGACTTGTTCGGGTCTCGCATTCTTTGACCTGGCTGCAACGACGGAGTTGCGGCGACTGACCTACCCGTTCGCCTATCTTGATTTTGAGACCATCAGTTTTTCTGTGCCCGAAGTCATTGGCACTCGACCCTACGAACAACTGCCGTTTCAATGGTCGGTGCATGTGGAGTACGCGGCGGCCGAAATCCGGCATGCGGAGTATCTGGCGATCGAGTCTTTCGGTGACTTCGACCCCTTGGCGCGCTCGTTGATCGGTGCCCTGCCGACCGCGGGTCCGATCTTCGCCTATAACGCGAGCTTCGAGGAGCAGGTGCTGCTTCGATTGGCGGAGCTGTTGCCAGGGCAGGCGGCGGCGTTGCGCGGTATCGCCGGGCGATTGGTAGATTTATTGCCGGTCGCTCGCGCGGCGTATTACCACCGTGATATGCGGGGATCGTGGTCGATCAAGAGTGTCGTGCCGACGATTGCACCGGAATTAAATTACGAAAAGTTGGATGAAGTGCAGGACGGGGATAGTGCGCAGCTGGCGTTCTTGGGGTTGCGTAGTCGGAATATGAAGCCAGAGCGGGCGCAGGCGCTGCGAAACGCGCTATTGCTTTACTGCCGGCATGACACGTGGGCCATGGTCGTGTTGCGGAGGTTCTTATGCGGAGAAGCAGAAGCCAACCTAAAGGAGTTCCAATGTTGATCACTGGAGGGTGTCTGTGCCGAGCGGTTCGCTATCAAGTCGCGGCTGCGCCTATCGTCACACGGGTCTGTTGGTGTCGGCTCTGCCAGTACCTGGGAGCCGGCAGCGGGACCGTCAATACCTGCTTTGCAACGGAAGCGGTAACCATCGAAGGCGAACTCGCCGATTTTCAGTGCTTCGCCGATAGCGGCAGCAAGATGCATCGGCGGTTTTGTCGCGTCTGCGGTACGCAGCTATTCAGCGAAGCCGAATCTCGGCCACACCTCATCTTTGTACGCGCCGGGACATTGGATGACCCGGAAGTGGCTCATCCCGCGGCTACTATTTGGACCGCGCAAGCACCCACATGGGCGTGCATCGATTTACGTCTGCCGATTTTTGCGGGGCAGGCGCCGCCGGCAGCTTAAGGGCAGCACCATGACTCGCCGATCCGTTCCCAACACCTGATTTAGCTTAGATAGCGAAAGCCCACGAATACGTTGCGCTGCTCGTCCCATAGACGAAAGGTGAGGGATTTGAGACTCGCCAACAGCGTGACCGGCTTGAGCGCCGAACGCGTAGGGTTCTACGGCAGAGCTGCGTAGCACAGAGTGTCCTATCACAGTCCGCGGAGTACATCTATGCGCAAGCGAATCGATCTGAGCAGAGTAAAGTCCGTTACGGGCTCGGGGTATCCGGTGCCGTTTGATGCGCCGTGTGCGGCGCGCCGCCGCCAGCGCTTGGGCGATGCGGCGGCCCTGACGGATTTCGGTGTGAATCTGCTGCGTCTGCCGCCCGGCACTTGGTCGAGTCAGCGGCATTGGCATTCGTCCGAAGATGAGTTTGTGTATGTCCTCGAAGGCGAGGTGGTGCTCGTCACGGATGCCGGGGAGGAAATTCTTCGGGCTGGGGAGTGTGCCGGCTTCAAGGCGGGGGTCAAGGACGGACATCATTTGCAGAATCGGTCCCCACGAGAGGCCGTCGTTTTAGAAATTGGATCCCGCAAGGTCGAGGAGGATGAGGGGGAGTATCCGGATATCGACTTGCGTTTCCTCAAGGGGGATGCGGGGTATGCGCACATGGACGGAACGCCTTATCCCAAGCGCTAGGTTTTACGCTTGCTCGTGGGCGGGCTGGTGCAACGACGTGAGTCTGATTATTCTCGTTGGTACTTCTGGGCGACCGGCTGAATTCCGCAGGGTGTGTTCACAAGGATGGGGTCCATGTCAAAAATTGACGAACGGATTGAGGCGCTCGAGGCGAAGCTCGAGCAGCTGAAGGTGCAGCACCAGCGCAAAGAAATCCGGGCGCGGGGCGAGGAATTGCGGCGCAAGATTTTGGTGGGTGCTATTGTGCCGGCCAAGGCCGAACAAGGGGATCTTGTCGAGTCGGTTTTGCGGGGGTGGCTCGATGTGGCGTTGACTCGGGCGGATGATCGGGCGTTGTGTGAATTGCCGGCGAAACCGTGAGGCGTCGTTGGTATCGCGGTGTGGGATTGGTGCCGGCGCTGTTTTTGGCCTCAGGCAGCGCGCTGGCCGTCGAGTGCACAAGCAACGTATTGAACACTGGGACTGTCACAGTTTGTCGGGTGGACCTTCTCCATGAGCAATTGCAGTTGTTCTGGCGCGATGACACCGGCCAACCGTATCGCCAGTTTTCCGCGTTGCATGACGCTCTGGCTAAAGACGGCAAGACCCTGATATTTGCCATGAATGGCGGGATGTATCAACCAGACTTGTCGCCGGTGGGCCTTTTTGTTTCGAACGAGCGCGAGCTGGTTCCGCTGAATCGGCATACGGGTCCCGGCAATTTTTCGCAGCAACCGAATGGGGTATTTCTCGTGGACGGTCAGGGGGCTCGCGTGCTCACTACAGACGAATATGGGCAAGAAAAGCCGAAGCCGTTCCTGGCGACGCAGTCGGGGCCCATGCTGGTCCACCAGGGAGAACTGACGACATCGCCGGTCATGAATCCAAATTCACAGTCGCGACGTATCAGGAACGGTGTCTGCGCGCCCTCCCCTAGCACCGTGGTATTTGTTATCAGCGAGTCGCCGGTGACGTTCCATGAGTTTGCCGTGTACTTTCGCGAATCGCTCGGCTGTCGCGAGGCTCTGTATCTTGACGGGTCGATATCCAGCCTTTATGCGCCGCATCTTTCGCAAGCGGACAATTGGTCCAATATGGGGCCAATAATTGGGGTGGTTCGATTGGGTACCGGGACGCCCAAGTGATCGAGTTACGGGCAAAACAGTCCTATACGGCTAAGCGGCCGTCGATCGGGAAGGCTTTGTCCTAGCGGAATTGGTATTTCGCCTGAAGGCCGACGGTGAACGGCGTATTGTCGGCATGGATCGGCGGGATCAAGATAAAGTTCGCACCAAATCGCCCAAATCGGATTACCGCGGTCGGGGCAAGCACTAGCCCCGTTCGATTATTCGACCCCACGCCATACCGGCCGAAGTTATAGCCGGAGATGATCCCGCCCATTGCGCCCAGCCGGAACCACCTCCAGTGTGCGAATTCCGGTGTATATATTGCACCACCGTAAAACGATGGCCGGTTTAAGGAGTTGCGAAAATAGCCGAACGAAGCCGCCCATTGTGGAGTGACTGAACACTCGACACCGACGCCAGGATTGAAGTCATCGAAATGTCGATCAGGATGAATGTGGTATGAACCGACCATGACATCGGCCCACCACCCCTTGGGACATAGCTCGCCGGCCTGTGCGCGCTCACCGTTAATCGGCACTGCGGTCGCCACTGCGACGACCCCGAGATACATAGCGAAATTAACGCAACGCAGGAATGGCTTTCCTAAATGATTCGCAGACATTTCTAGAGCACATGCTAGCATTCTCGAGCCAAGTTCCGCTGTCGGCTCTGTTAGATTGGATAGTTGCCACTCAACATCGATATGGTGTCAGTATCGATCGTACGAAGGCGCCGCAAAGCTCTCGTCAACAGAATTTTTCGATTAGACAGTGTCGGATGCCAGCCCACGTATTCGTCTTTTGGTTAGTCAATTATGTAGCCCTCGTGAGAACGACATGCGTAGCCTTAGGTGCGGAAACATGCTTTGTGCAACTATAGCCGAGTTCCACCGCGTCGAGACCCGCAAAAAAGCGCTCACCGGAACCGAGAAGGATTGGTGCAATGGCCAGGTGCATCTCGTCGACAAGTCTCGCGCGAAGGTATTGTTGGATCGTTGCGATACCCCCGCCGAGCCTAACATCTTGTCCATTGGCAGCGTCGGTGGCGCGTTTAAGCGCGGCATGAATGCCCTCCGTGACGAAATGAAATGTCGTGCCGCCGTCCATCGTGATCGCTGCACGCGGGTGATTCGTCAGCACGAAGACCGGCACGTGATACGGCGGGTTATCGCCCCACCAGCCCTTCCAGGCGTCGTCGATCCAGGGTCCTCGTATAGGCCCGAACATGTTGCGGCCCATGATCCAGGCGCCGATATTTGAAAATCCACGCGCGGCGAAGTCGTCGTCGATGCCGGTAGTGCCGCCCTCACTCCCGAACATCTGCTGGAACGTCCGCGTCGCGAAAGCCCATTCGTGCAATGCGCCCCCGCCGACGCCAAGCGGGTTGTCAACGCTCTGGTTGGGACCCGCACCATAACCGTCAAGTGAGATAGCGAAGCTGCAAACGCGGAGCTTGCTCATCGGTTTGTTCCTTCTGAAACCTAGCGGCCACTCTGAATTCAAGTATGTGCGGATTCCCAGCTAAGGAGTGTGATCCAAATATTCGACATCAGGGCCCGGTTCCTTTTACCCCAGCGAGCGACTCCGCAAGCCGCTCAAGCGTTTGCAGGCCTCCTTCGACGGCTCCGAAGCCTTTAACTCTCTCAAACTCGAGTTGGGAACACTGACCGCATCGTGACCTTCCTATTGCTCCCTAGTTCCTCGAACATCACTGCGACCTCGAATGCCGAAGGATCACCATCGACGCCCGAATCTTTCGTGTAGATGAGGCGTTCCGGGCGCGCAGCCATACTCGCTGCAGCTCACGGTGGTCATCGTTGCCGCATGATCGGTGAGCGAGGGATGTTGCGGCCGTATGCACGCTCGTGGGAACGATCCGGCGAAACCCAGAGCGGGGCCAATGAGCAAGCTCCGGCGGGCGCTCCGAATCCCGCAGCTCCGCCGGATTCCGCATCGCCTTCTCCGCATTAACGGATAGTCAAACGCCGCGCGGTGCTTCGCCCCCTAGTCTCGTTACGGCCGGACAAAGGCGCAATGGCAAAGGACCGGACGGCGTTGCGTACCCAAGCCCGGCGGTGCGACTCGATATCAGCGCCGACGATCGCCGTCGGCACGGTGTTCCGAATGACCGCGATCATGGCTGCGCCCGCGCGAGTCGCCGCCCCAACGGCCACCGCCGCCATAGACCACCGGAGGTGGAGCATAATAACGAGGCGATTCGTAGACTACCGGAGGCGGCGCTCCCCAACCAAACGGGTTGACATCGACGTTGAGGTGTACGTCGGCGAAGGCGGCAGTGCTTGCCGTCAGCGCAAGCGCGACAATTCCAAGTGACCGAATTCGAATTTTCATAATATATCCTCGATGAGCCGCCGTGCGACGCGTATCGTTGCGCCAGTCGCTGCGACAGGCTTCAATTATTGCTTCACGACTTTTCTTGCTTCATGGCCGCGATGACTGAATACGTCGTCAGCCGACTTTTTCTGGGCATCGGACATCACGGAATACAACCCAGAAAAGGCGCTCGCGAGCTTCTTAACGCCGTTCGCATGGGCCTGCGCGATATCCGCGTAGGCATTCAAATCGTCGATCGCCGACGCGCCCGCAGCGTTTGCAGCACGTTTGTCGATCGCCCGGTCAAGGTCCTTTGCGTTCGCGCGCATCGTTTCCGCGACCTTGTTCCACTGAGCTTCCTCGGCGGAAGTGATCTTGAGCGAGACGTACAGCGCCTTGATGTGTTTTTCCACCGCGGCATCGCGCTTTGCATCCGAAGCCGCCATTGCCGAGCCCGAAGAATCGGCCGAGGCATGGGGACTTGCCGATTGGTCAGGCATTTGTGCAACTGCACCGCCAAACACAAACGTGGATACAAGTACTGCAGCAATTACTTTCATAAAGTTCTCCGTAGGGATACGCCATGCGATTCAGAGCAGCACACTAGCGTAATGTGCCGAGCGAAAAAGCAGGACTAACGCGCAATAAGCTATGCCGATTCGCCTACAAAATGGGAACTACAACCATTCGGCGGCGGGGCAATCAAGTTTCATCGCGTACGCGCCTATGCCGAGTCGGTGGCACCGCGGCCCAGGTTACAAGAACGAGCACGGCAAATGCCACGTAAGCTACTGTAAACATCCTGGGGGGAGCGTCGTAAAACAAGAGCTGATCAATCCAGCGTTCAATGAAGCCGCCCGCGAACTGCTCGCCGCGCAGTGCGTACTCCCAAACTGTCAGAGGGCACGCAATCCCCAATAGAGACTCGGCCGCTATGAACAAGATGGAACCGAGGTGCACCACGCGCCAGCGCCAGCTTCTGACCCATGCCCAGCGGAGCGCGACACCCACGTAGACGAGAGGCACCGCCGCCAGAACGAACAGCACGATCAGAAAATGAACGACTACGATGGCGTCAGCGAGCATTGTGCACTTCCGATACTCGTCGAACTGAAAACTCTCCCTTGAATGGTACGACTTCGTAAACTCCTGCATTATAGATGGCGTCTCGCGCGCAGTCTAAATGGCCGCGCAGCGACTTGTACGCCGGCCATGGAGCCAGCGACATCTATGACCGCGGTTTCCCGACGCACGCACAGATCGCGCGGCGCAGGTTCGCGGAACTCGCCGCGACGAACGAGCTGCGCTCCACGATCTGCGCGGTCTCGCCGTTGAGGTCGCTGATCGACCCGCCGGCTTCGAGGACGCAAGGCGCGATGGCGCCTATGTCCCACGGTTTCATGAGCGGATCGATCGCGGCGTCGAGCGCCCCGCGGCATAGCAAAGCGTACTGCACACAGTCGCCGACCAGCCGGAGGCGCCCAACCGTGCGCGCGAGATCCGTGAGCCGCCATGGACCACGGCGGCGCGCAAGATCGCTCTCTTTCACGCTGGTTAGCCCGACCTGGGCAGCATTCAGTGCGCGGGGCGCGGCTACGCGCACCCGCCGCGGGCGGGCGCCCTCACGCGTGAGCCAGCAGCCGAGGCCACGCGCCGCATAGGTGGTTTCTTTGAGCGCCGACAGATGGATACAACCGAAGACCGGCTCGCCATCAATGAGTAGTGAGACGAGCGTCCCGAACATCGGAAGGCCGAGCACGTAGGACGCCGTGCCATCGATCGGGTCGAGGAGCCAGCAGCGGCCGACTCGCGCGAGGTTGCCGCCATACTCCTCGCCGAGCACGGCGTCGCGCGGCCATGCCGCGCGCAGGTGCCGGCGCAGCAGCCGCTCCGCGGCCCGGTCGGCGACAGTCACCTCGCTGCCGTCCGCCTTGTGGCGGATCTTGACCCTGTGCAAGTGGCCGAGGGTGATCGCGTCGGCCTCCGCGAGCGCCGCAAATAGGCGCGGCAGCATTACACGCACTTCTTGGGTCGTAAGTCGAGGTTTGGATCGGGTCACGATTGCAATGTTACCCATCGACGACCGGTATTACGAGACGGCGTGCAGCTCGACACCGGATTTGAAGCCATCACGGAGCACAACGCCAATCGCTGAGCGAATTCGATACGGTTTTTACACGGTGAGTGCCTATTTGCAGCAGCAAATTTATGGCCGGTGGATCTACCGTAGGCACTATGAATACCACGATACTCCGCGCTCGCCGGATGAGCCTGGCGCTACTTGTAATCGCCGTCGTCGACCAGGGCCACTTGCAGTCAGATTATTCTGGCGGTGTACCCCACTCTTCGGGGCTTGTGCGACTAGGCCGCGACTTGATGCGTCGTGCAGGCGGCGAAACGACGGCTGAGATCGCAGCTCGGAGTGGAATTCTTCGCGCAATAAGTGAACTCGAGCGGTGATCCAACTTTAAAGCTTAAATAAGTAGTTAGAAATTAAAACGACGGCGATTCCGGCGACCAACGTGACATACGGCAGTATGCCTGCCTTCGTTTCGGTAATCGGTCTTCCGCCGACCTGCAGATCTTCCAGCATTCTGTCAGGAAATTTACCTTTATCCTGTACGTAGTGACGATAGCAGAACACCGGCAAAATAAGTGCTGCCGCAAGCGTGCCGGCGCACAGCGCCCAAGGGTTCCAGACTTTTGCTCCCGCGCCCATGAACACTGCGTTTACAAAAGCGAAGACCCCACCGAGCGCCAGCAGCCACGCAGGGGCCCGGTAGGGTCGTGCAATATCGCCCGAATCAATTCGATGTATCCAACCGGCATTGAGATTGAGAAAGTTGAATATCATATAGCCGCAATTCGATATAGCGAGGATAAACAGGAAGCTTGGGCCTCCTCCGCAAGCTATCGNNGAATTCACTTGGCTTAGGTAGCGCGGCAACCAACCATCGACGGAACCTTGATAGAGGGTGCGCGACGAACCGGCCATCGCCATCATGATCGAAAGAAGGAGTGCCATGATCATCAATACGACTAGCAAGGCCTCAGTAATGCGGCCGCCGCCAACCATTCCCGCCAGGGCCGCTGCCACGCCTGATCCGTCGTTGATTGGTGCAGCAAGCATCCCTGCGACGCCAAGTACACCCTGAAAAGTGAACGGGACCAAGACGAACAGGCCGATACAAAGCACTCCCGAATAGAATATGGCCTTAAAGGTGTCGCTTCCGGGATTGCGGAATTCGCTCGTGTAGCACACCGCCGTCTCAAACGCATATGTAGACCAGGCAGCGAGGAACATGCCCCCTAACGCCAGCGTCCAGCCACTTAGGTTCCAATTCCCAGGTTCGGCTGCGCCGTTGGCAACTGGCGGAACCAGATGCGCGAAGTTGGAATAGTCAACGTGTCCATTCAGGATCGGCACCACTCCCACGATGACCAGGGGCACCATCACCAATAACCCTATATATTTTTGAATGTTTGCGGTACCGCCGATACCTCGATGTTGAATCGCGAAAGTGATGAACATGAGCGCGGCTCCGACAAAGAACGCCGCATTAAACGAAAACGTTACCGGACCTATGGTCTGCGTGAACAGAGTCCAGTCTCTGAAATCATGAATCGGCGCGACTGCCGTCAGTACGTAGGCCGCCGCAATGGTGCAGCCGAGCGAAAGTACGGGCGACCACGCGAACCAATTGCACCAGACGGAAAGCGGGGCGATCACCTTGCTGTATCGTACCCAGGCGGCGGCACCGTAAATGGATGCGCCGCCGGACTTGTTGGGAAATAGCCCAGCAATTTCAGCATAAGTGAACGACTGGATGAACCCCATCATTATCGATAGCGACCAGATTAGAAAGCTGAGCTTACCGACGGCTCCGGCTACTTGGCCGATAGAAAACAACACCAGCGCTGGCACGCCGCTCGCTACCCAAAAGGCGCCTTTCCAACCGATCGAGCGGCGTAGGCTCCCAGATTCATCAGCAGGCTGGGCAGGTTGTTCAATTTCGCCGGTGGACATGCGGTAACCCCTCAAGATATCGATCCACGAAGCGTCAGGGACGACGCGACCCAGCGGCGGCGGTTGCGCAACGACGTGAAGCAGAGTCGCCAGCTGCAAACAGCGCACGGCTCATGCCGCTCTCGTTCCCGCGTTTCTTAACAATTAGCGCAGAAACAAACGTTGAACATCGTGCCTTGTTTACCGTAGATTGGGTGGAATGTTTTGCGGGGAGTCTATGGCGGTCAACGTCCCACAGTGCATCCGCACGCTGCGCCTAAAGGTGAAAACCGAAACCTACCCCTGGCTCAACGCTGCCGCGGTCGAAATCAATCAGGTGTGGAATTGGGCCAATGCGACAAGCTACAGGGCTGCGCGCCCGTTTGCGGGGCCGGGCAAATGGCTGAGTGGGTTTGATTTGGACAAGCTCGCCGCCGGCGCGACCGAGTATTTTGA
>PMMB01000322.1 GCA_003165495.1 Gammaproteobacteria bacterium
GCCAGCAGCGCCGCGTTGGCACCGGCGAGCAATCCTTGCGCCGCAGCCTCTTCGTAGCCGGTGGTACCGTTGATTTGGCCGGCGAAAAACAGTCCGGAAAGGAACTTGCTCTCCAAGCTGTATTTGAGATCGCGCGGATCGAAGAAATCGTATTCGATGGCGTAGCCCGGGCGCGTGATGTGCGCACGCTCGAACCCCAAGATGGTATGCACGAACTCGTGTTGCACGTCGAACGGCAGACTCGTGGATATGCCGTTGGGATAGATCTCGTGAGTATCCAGGCCCTCGGGCTCGACGAAGATCTGATGCGAGTGCTTATCCGCAAATCGCACCACCTTGTCTTCTACCGAAGGACAGTAGCGCGGGCCGACGCCCTCGATCAAACCGGTGAACATGGGCGAGCGCGCGGTGGCGCCGCGAATGATGTCGTGCGTGCGCTCGTTGGTGGCCGTGATGTGGCAGGGCAGCTGGCGCGGGTGCACCGCGCGCTCCGACAAATAAGAGAACACCGGCCGCGGATGATCGCTGTGCTGTTCGCGCATCACTGAAAAATCAATGCTGCGGCCGTCGATTCGCGGCGGCGTGCCGGTCTTCAGGCGCCCGACACGCAAATTCAATTCGCGCAGGCGCGCCGCCAGACTCGTCGACGGCGGATCGCCGGCGCGGCCGCCCGGATGGCTCTCCAAGCCGATGTGAATCTTGCCGCCCAAAAATGTGCCGACGGTCAGAACAATGGCGCGCGCTCGAAATTCGATGCCGCTTTGCGTGACGACCCCCACCACGCGTTCACCCTCGATCAAAAGATCGGCGGCTTCTTGTTGAAACAGCGCCAAATTCGCTTGAGCCTCGAGGATGCGGCGAATCGCACGCTTGTAGAGTTGCCGATCGGCTTGCGCTCGCGTGGCGCGTACCGCGGGTCCCTTGCTCAAGTTCAGGGTGCGGAACTGGATGCCGGCCTCATCGGTCGCGAGTGCCATCGCACCGCCCAACGCATCGATCTCCTTGACCAAGTGCCCCTTACCGATGCCGCCGATCGCCGGATTACAGCTCATCTGCCCCAGCGTCTCTACGTTGTGCGTGAGCAGCAGGGTGCGCTGGCCCATGCGCGCAGCCGCAAGCGCGGCTTCGGTGCCCGCATGGCCGCCGCCGATCACGATCACCCCGTATTCCGTACCGAAACGCATCACGCTGAATCCACTCGATTTTCCACGAGGCGCGTACTGTAATGGGGTCCATGTAAAAGTGCCAGGGAACCTATGGCCATGTTGTCGCGCCTAAAGTTCGTATCGTGATCGCGCGTTGCCGCGGCAACGCCGGTATGACCAACCAGTGGATATCGCGGCGTTTCCGCGGCAACTTGCGCCTGGACACCTGGAGCCTTCGCAAATGAGCCGCCCGCCCCGCAGCCCACATGTCGTTCGCGTCCCCGCCTTGGGTCTTGCCGTTTTGTGCACCAGCATGATCGGCGCCTGCGCCATCGCCATCGCGGCCGGGGCAGGGATCGCGGCCGGGACCGGGGGCGCCCTGCAAATCGGCCGGCCGGCGCCTGATTTCATCGCCACGGACAGCAAAGGCAGTTCGCTGACCTTGAGCCAGTACCGCGGCAAGTCCGTGGTCTTGGAGTGGACCAATGCCGACTGCCCCTATACACGTAAGCACTACTCCAGCGGCAACATGCAAAGCATCCAAGCGCTGGCGCAAAAAAATGGCGTGGTCTGGCTGACCGTGATTTCTTCGGCACCCGGCAAGCAGGGCTATGTCAACGGACCCGCCGCAGACGCCCTGACCCAGTCACGCGGGGCCGTTCCGACGGCGGTGTTGCTGGACTCGTCGGGGACTATCGCCCGCCAGTATGGCGCGAAGACCACGCCGCACATGTTTGTCATCGACAAGAATGGAACGCTGCAATACATGGGCGGCATCGATAGCATCGCCACCGCGGACGTCGGCGATATACCCAATGCCGAACCGTATCTCAAAGAAGCCATGCTGGCGGTCGCGCAAGGCAACCCCGTCGCACATGCGGTGACCAGGCCTTACGGCTGCTCGGTCAAATATTGACCGGCGAAATCTCCCGCTGCAGGGCAGCTACTCCACCGCCACGGGAATGCCGGCAAATTTGCCCGCCCATGCCTTGGGTCCGGTCTGGTGCACGGAAACACCGTCCGAGCTCACCGCCACCGTGACCGGCATATCGCGCACTTCGAATTCGTACACCGCCTCCATCCCCAATTCCGGGAAGGCAACGATGCGGCTGCCGCGAATGGCATTCGAGACGAGGAAGGCGGCGCCGCCCACCGCGATCAAATAGGCGCAAGCGTGCTTCGCGATAGACTCGACGGTTTCAGGGCCGCGCTCGGCCTTCCCGACCATCGCCAGCAAGCCGGACTTGCCCAGCATAGTGTCGGTAAACCGGTCCATGCGATTGGCGGTGGTCGGACCCGCAGGCCCCACGACTTCGGTACCGACGGGGTCGACCGGACCGACGTAGTAGATGACGCGGCCGTGAAAATCCAACCCGTCGGGCAGCGGCTTGCCGGCATCGAGCAAAGCACAAATGCGCTTGTGAGCGGCATCGCGGCCGGTCAAGAGCTTTCCCGACAGCAACAAGCGCTCACCGGGTTTCCAGCTTGCAATCTCTGCTTTGTCGAGGCCATCGAGCGACACGCGCCGCGCGCCGGCATCGGCGATCCACTGAACTTTCGGCCACAGATCCAAATTCGGCGGCTCGAGAACCGCCGGACCTCCGCCATCGAGAGTGAAATGGATATGACGGGTGGCGGCACAGTTGGGAATCACAGCCACCGGCAAAGAGGCCGCATGCGTCGGGTAGTCCAATACTTTCACATCGAGCACGGTGGTTAAGCCCCCGAGGCCTTGCGCACCTAGCCCAAGGGCGTTGACCCGCTGGAATATTTCCAAGCGAAGTTCTTCCAATTTGGATTTCGGTCCGCGCGCGATCAGATCGCCGATGTCGATGGACTCCATCAACGACTCCTTGGCCAGCAGCATGGCCTTCTCGGCGCTGCCGCCGATGCCCACCCCCAGCATTCCGGGCGGACACCAACCGGCCCCCATCTCAGGCACCACCTCCAGCACCCAATCGGCAACCGAATCCGATGGATTGAGCATGGCGAACATGGATTTGTTTTCCGATCCGCCGCCCTTCGCGGCAACGGTAATGTCGACCTGCTCTCCCGGAACGAATTCGGTGTGGATCACCGCGGGTGTGTTGTCGCGGGTGTTGGATCGCTTGAACGCGGGGTCGGAAACGATGGACGCGCGCAGCTTGTTCTCGGGATTGAGGTAGGCTCGCCGCACGCCTTCGTTGATCATCGCCGGAAGGTCGAGCGTCGCGTCCCAGCGCACGCCCATTCCCACTTTCACGAACACCACCACGATGCCGGTGTCCTGGCATAGGGGCCGATGACCTTCGGCGCACATGCGCGAATTGGTGA
This sequence comes from Gammaproteobacteria bacterium, assembly GCA_003165495.1. GTDB lineage: Bacteria > Pseudomonadota > Gammaproteobacteria > Steroidobacterales > Steroidobacteraceae > Bog-1198. Next base: position 3,459 of record PMMB01000322.1, read on the forward strand.
GTATCTGCGCGATCGCGTCGCGCGCGGATGGGCTCTGTTCCATGTCGTACGCACGCCCCATGGCGCGAATGAAATCAGGCGTGTGATAGTAGGAAATGTATTGCAAGGCATCGGCGACGCTGGCAATCACATCGGCTTCGCGAATCACGGTCATGGCATAGCCTTCAAGTAAAGACGAACTGGGCCGCAAATCTACCAATTCGCGGGCGGCGATAGGTGGCGAATCCCCTACAATCGGGAGATATCGGAGATTCGCATGCGGCGTGTACGGAGAGCTATGGCGTTGAACACCTTGGGGAGCACCTTGTGCGGCGCTTTGGCCGTGAGTTGTCTGTGGCTGCCGCCGGCTGCGGCAGCGCCCGCGGGCCGCCTGCCATTGCATGCGTGTCGCCTCGAACATCCGCTTCAGCTAGCGTCGATAACCGCGCGTTGCGGCGTGCTCAAAGTACCGGAAGATCGAACGCAGCCCGGTGGCGCGACCATCGATTTGAGCATTGCGGTGGTGCCCGCGCTCAATCGGCGCGCCGCGGCGGCGCCGCTATTTCTCTTGGCCGGCGGCCCCGGCCAAGGCGCCGCGGCCATGTACGTAAGCTACGCCGCGGCGTTCGCGCGAGTGAATCGCAACCACGATATCGTGCTGGTCGATCAACGCGGCACCGGAAAGTCCGCGCCGCTGTCCTGCGACTACCCGGATGACTGGCAAGCACAGAGCGACGCCATGCCGGCGCTGCGACAGGCGACCCTGGCATGCCTCTCCAAGTATGGCGACCGGGTGCGCTTCTACACCAGCAGCGCGGCGGTTGCCGACCTCGCGGCGGTACGCGAGGCGCTTGGGTTTCCGACAATCGATCTCTATGGAGCCTCTTACGGCACGCGAGTCGCACAGCTCTACATGCGGCGCTATCCCGCATCGATTCATGCGGTGATCTTGGATGGGGTGACTTTTCCGGAACAGGCCATAGGCCCCGAGACACCGTTGGACGGCCAGCGTGCCCTGGATCTTATCGTGTCCCGTTGCGAGCACTCTCAGGATTGCGCCACAGCCTACCCTGAGTTGCAACAAGACCTCGATGGCTTGCGCCGGCAATTCGGAGCGCAGAAGTCGATGATAACCATCGATGATCCGAACAGCGGCCTGCCGCTCAAGATCGAATTCAATCGCAGCATGCTGAACGCAGCGCTAAGATTTCTTTCCTATAGCGCCACCCAAGCCTCGTTGCTGCCCACACTGATTCATCGAGCGACCCAAGGCGCCCTGGCACCGCTCGCCGCGCAGACCATCATGACCGCTCGGCAGGTCGGCGATCAACTCGCAAGCGGCATGCAGAACAGCGTGATCTGCAGTGAAGACGCGCCGTTTTTCGCCGCGGCCGACATCGACCGGGCGGCAATTGCTCGAACCTACCAGGGTGCGGATCAGCTGGACGCGCTGCTTGCGATTTGCAAACTGTGGCCGCACGGGCCGGTGGATGCCGATCTGCACAGCCCTCTACGCAGCGACATTCCCACCTTGTTGTTGTCCGGCGAGGCGGATCCGGTGACGCCGCCCGCGGATGCGGAACGCGCGGCCCGTGGACTTGCGCGCCATCGGCACCTGATATTGAGCGGTGAGGGACATGGCCAGGTGGCCACCGGCTGTGTACCAAAGTTGATGGCGGAGTTTCTGGACGCAGCGGCGCCTACCATGCTCGATGCGACCTGTCTCGAGCGGCACAGCCCGGCGCCATTCTTCGTGAGCATGACGGGCCCGGCGCCATGATCGAAGCGAAGAATTTAAGCAAGCGCTTCGGCGCCATCGAGGCCGTCTGCGACATCTCCTTCGTTGCGCGCGACGGTGAGATCACCGGCATCCTGGGTGCCAACGGCGCCGGCAAGTCGACTTGTTTGCGCATGCTGTATGGAGTCCTGACGCCGGACCTCGGCAAGGCGTGCATCGACGGCATCGACATCCGCGGCGAGACCTCGAAAGCTCGCGCGCATTTGGGCGTGCTGCCGCACGCGGCGGGTCTTTACGGCAACCTGACGGCGCGCGAGAACATCCAGTATTTCGGTTCACTGCAGGGAATCGGCAGCGACCGCTTGAGGTCACGCACCGACGAACTCGCCCGCATTCTCGGCATGGAAAGTTTCATCGAACGCCGCGCCAAGGGCTTTTCGCAGGGACAGCGCATCAAAGTGGCACTGGCGCGCGCGCTGATTCACGACCCCGGCAATAT
>PMMB01000154.1:0-4474 GCA_003165495.1 Gammaproteobacteria bacterium
CGGTCGGCGCTGTCCACGGCGACCACTGCGGCGGCGCCGGGATGACGAACCAAGTCCAGGTCGTATTCGCGGCCGTTGGCATAGAGAAGCCGTTCGGTCGAAACGTCGATGATGCGTCCGCTGTGAATGTGATGGCTGGCGATGGGCGTTGGTTTTTTGAGCATGAAGAAGAGTCTAACCCGGCACCTGTGACCTGCCTCCTCGCGCGCAACGCCTGGAGTGCGCGATCCTTCAGGGCGTTTCAAGCGTATTGCATCGCGATCTGGATATACGTACAGTATCGCCAAAGTTTTCCTATGATGAAAGCCAAGACGACTGCATTCGATTCGCTCAACCCCGCACAGCGCCGTGCGGCCACCTTCGGCACGCCGGTTCCGGAGAAGGGAGTCAATGCGGGTCCGCTGCTCATATTGGCCGGCGCGGGCACGGGCAAGACCAACACCTTGGCGCATCGCGCCGCTCATCTCGTGCTCAACGGCGTGGATCCGTCGCGCATCCTGATGCTGACTTTTACGCGTCGCGCCGCTCAGGAAATGATTCGGCGCACCCAGAGAATCGTCGCGGAAGTGCTGTCGGATCGCGGCAGAGCCGGCGATCGCAGCGTGGTGTCGCGATTGCTGTGGTCGGGGACCTTTCATGCCGTGGGCAGCCGGATATTGCGCCTGTATGCCAAACACGTGGGGCTGGATCCCAATTTCACCGTGCTGGACCGCGCCGATGCAGCCGACTTGATGGACGTGGTGCGTCACGAATTGGGATTCTCTGCCAAGGACAAACGCTTTCCGCGCAAGGATGCGTGTCTCGCGATCTATTCATACCGGGTCAACACCCGGCTATCGCTGAAACAAACCCTGGAAGAACAGTTTCCTTGGGTTAGCGAGTGGGAAGCGGATCTCACGCGCCTGTATCGCGAATACGTCGGGCGCAAACAAAAGAATCGCGTCCTGGATTTCGACGATTTGCTGCTCTATTGGCACGCGATGATGCAAAACCCGGCGCTGGCGCAAAGTTTGTCGAAGAATTTCGACCACGTGTTGGTCGACGAGTACCAGGACACCAGCACCTTGCAGGGCGAAATCATCCAGGCGCTCAAACCCGACGGCACCGGGGTCACGGTGGTCGGTGACGATGCCCAGGCCATCTACTCGTTCCGCGCCGCGGCGGTCGAGAACATTTTAGGATTTGCCGATCGCTACAAACCGAAAGCCGAGATTGTCGTGCTGGCGCAGAACTACCGGTCGACGCAGCAAATACTCGATTCAGCCAATGCGCTCATGGCGGATGGCGCCCGCCAGCATCGCAAGACCTTGCTCGGCATGCGCCAATCCGCTCAGAAACCCTTCTACGTCGCCATGGATGATGCGGTGGCCCAAGCCGAGTACATCACCGGCAAGATATTGCAGACGCGTGAAATCGGCGGTTCGCTGAAACGCCATGCCATCTTGTTTCGCAGCTCGCATCACAGCGATGTGCTGGAAGTCGAACTGACCAAGCGCAACATTCCCTTCGTGAAATACGGCGGCCTCAAGTTCTTGGAAGCGGCGCACGTCAAGGACATGATGTCGGTGCTGCGCTGGGTCGACAATCCGCGCAACTCGGTGGCGGGCTTCAGGGTCTTGAAGCTGCTGCCCGGCTTCGGCCCAGCGACTGCGAAACAGGCGCTCGATCATTTCGAGGCGCAGAGTTTCAACGTCAAGAGTCTGGCCGGCTTCGATGCGCCGCAGCCGGTGAAAATGGACTGGAAGCGATTTTGTGCGTTGATTGAAAGGCTCGCCGACCCCGCGACTCCGTGGCCCGGTCAGGTGGGTCAGGTGCGCGAGTGGTACAAGCCTCAGCTCGAGCGAATTCACGATGCCGCTTGGACGCGCATGGGCGATCTGGAGCAGCTGGAGCAGCTGTCGACACAACATGCAAGCCGCGAGCGATTCTTGACGGAACTCACTCTGGATCCGCCGGTGGCGACCAGCGACCAATCAGGCAACGCCTCGAAGGACGAGGATTACGTCATTCTGTCCACGATTCACTCGGCCAAGGGCCAGGAGTGGGACATCGTCTATGTGCTGAATGTCTCCGACGGCAATTTTCCGTCGGAATTTTCCACCGGCAAGCCGGAAATGATCGAGGAAGAGCGGCGCTTGTTATACGTGGCGATGACGCGGGCCCGGAACGAGTTGCATCTGTGCGCGCCGCTCAAGTACGCGGTCACGCAACAGCCCAAGGACGGCGATGCGCACGTGTACGGCGCCAAGAGCCGATTCATGACCGACAAGGTGTTGGATTCCTGCGAGCGAATAACGCTGCGCAATATGCGCGGCGTGGAAAATCTGCGCGAGGGTGAAGCGGCAACGGTCGACGTGGTCGCGCAACTCAAAGAAATGTGGTGAGTACGGGCAGCCTACCCCATCGGGGGCCGCCTTCAGCAATCGATTACCAGCGACGCGGACCGCCGCCGCCGCCGCCACCACCGCCGCCGCCACCACTCGCAGGCTTGGACCGAGGCGCCCGTTCCTGGGCTTCATTGACGCGCAGCGGACGTCCACCCATCTGGAATCCGTTCGTCTGTTGAATCGCGTTTTGTGCTTCACCGGCCCCCATGTCCACGAACGCAAATCCGCGGGGACGCCCGGTCTCGCGATCGTTGATGAGTTTGACTGATTCGACTTTGCCGTGGCGTTCGAACAGCGCTCGCACTTCGTCTTCTGTAGCGGTGAATGGCAGGTTGCCAACGTAGATCGTCGTCATTCAACTAATCTCTCTTCAGTGTTGCACACGCGAGCCCCCACGCCCTGTCGCGCGCAACGGTGCGTCGGAGCCTACCTTAGGGCCCGTGTAGGGAACTACCCTATGAGTCGATGCTACGCCAGGGGATTATTGTTGGCAAACGGGCTATTTATTCGACCTCGAGATACGCATAACCGTTGAGTTCGTTTTCGTAAAAGCGCTTCACCGCCTGCGCTTCGTTGAGCGACATCCGGCCTTCCTGGACCGCCCGTTCGCAGTCCCGGGCGATTCCCGGATACAACTCGTCGGTGTCATACTCCATGTACTCGAGCACTTTGTTGGCCGTGTCGCCCTTGACGATCTCCTCGATCCACCAGCCGCCGCCATCCTGCAGCCGAATGTGCACCACGTGCGTGTCGCCGAACAGGTTGTGCAGATCTCCCAAGGTTTCTTGGTACGCACCGACCAAAAAGGCCGCTAGATAGTAGGGCTCCGGCGGGTTGAGCTCGTGTACTTCCAGAGTGCGCTTGGTTGCGCGAGGATGTACGAAACGGTCGATCTTCCCGTCCGAGTCGCAGGTGATGTCGGCCAGCACGGCATTGCGCGATGGCCGCTCACCCAGCCGTTGAATGGGCATGATGGGAAACAATTGGCCGATCGCCCAGCTGTCCGGCAGCGATTGAAAGACCGAAAAATTGCAGAAATAAATGTCGCTCAGCATGTCCTCGAGGTTTTCCAGCTCCTCCGGAACCCGATCGAGTTTGCGGCAATGGTCGCGGATCTTGGTGCAGATCGCCCAGTAGAGTTTTTCCGCCAGGGCGCGAAATTCCAGGCTGAGATACCCCAGGTTGAACATCTGCAGGGCCTGCTCGCGGGCTTGCAGCCCGTCGTGGTAGCACTCCACCAGCCGGCGTTCATTGACCGATCGATAGCTGTCGAACAAATCGCGCACCGGCTGCGGCACTTCTTCCTTGCCGTGGTAATCCTCTTGCGGAATGCCGGTGACTTTGAATTGATCGAGCTTGGAGCAGCCTAAAATATCGAACACCAGCAAGCTGTGATGCGCGGCGATGGCGCGCCCGGACTCGCTCACGATCATGGGATGCGGCACGTCGCGGGCGTCGCACACGCTCTTGATTCGATAGACGACATCGCTCGCGTATTCGTTCAGCGTGTAGTTCATCGACGATTCGAAGTTGGTGCCGCTGCCGTCGTAATCGACGCCCAAGCCCCCGCCGATATCGATGTATTGCAGGCCAGCTCCCATGATCTTAAGTTCGGCGTACACATGCGCCAATTCGTTGATGGCATCTTTCACGCGGCGGATATCCTGGAGCTGGCTGCCCGGATGGCAGTGCACGAGCTGCAGGCAATCCAGCATGTCGCGATCCTTGAGAAGGGCATACAAATCCAGGATCTCGCTGATGAAGAGGCCGAACTTGGATTTCTCGCCCGCGGATTCGCGCCATCTACCGGCGCCTTCACTGGCGAGCTTCACCCGCACGCCGATCTTCGGCCGCACGCCGTAGCGCTCGGCATGCTTCAGTATCAGATAAATTTCTTCGTAGTTCTCCACCACCGGAATGATGGTGCGGCCGAGTTTGGTGGCCAGAATGACCGCTTCGATGTAGCTATCGTCCTTGAAGCCGTTGCACACCACGATGCGGTCCGGCGCGTCCTCGGTGATGGACATCACCGCGAGTAGTTCCGGTTTGGAGCCGACTTCGAGTCCGAAACCGAATTCTTTGCCGTA
>PMMB01000154.1:4557-6059 GCA_003165495.1 Gammaproteobacteria bacterium
GGCCTGATCACCACATGACCCGCATCGTTGATCGAAAAGTAGCCTTTGCCCCAAGCCTCCACCTGGTATAGATCCAGCGACTGTTCGGTCTTCCACGCGTGGTTCACGGGCAGCAATTTGGCGGGTGTGTTCATGTCGCGCGCACGATAGCAAATTGGGGCCACATGTAAATGACCGGGCGCGCCCAGCGGCCGCCTAGCCGCGGGCGATGGGTCGCCGTGGATCGCGAATCCACTCGCTCCAGGATCCGGCATAGAGTTTGCCGCCGGTGAGACCGGCCACCTCGAGGCTCAGCAAATTGTGACAGGCGGTGACGCCGGAGCCGCACATGGCGACCAGNNGGAAACGACTGTCGGCGTCGAGATTTAGGGTTATCGGATGATTCACGGCACCGGGTATGTGTCCGGCTACGGAATCGATGGGTTCCACCGTGCCGGCAAAGCGCTGTTGGGCGCGCGCATCCACGAGCAGAGACTTCGGATCGCGTAATGCGTGCTCAAGTTCAGCGGTGCTCAAGACCGCCTTGGCGTCGATTCGCGGTGTAAAGCGCTCCGTGTGGTTTGCGGCCTCGCCCGACTGCAGCGCGCCACCGCGAGCGGTCCACGCCTTGAAACCACCGTCGAGGACGGCCACGGCGCCATGCCCCATCCAGCGCAGCATCCACCAAAGCCGCGCCGCGAACGAGCCGTCGGCGTCGTCGTACGCGATAACTTGGGTGTCATTGCCGATCCCGATTGCCCCCAGCCGGGTTGCGAAGGGGTCCGGCGCGGGCAGCGGATGGCGGCCGCTGTGGGCTTCCACGGGCCCCGCCAGGTCTCGATTGATGTCGGCGTAGCGCGCTCCGGGTATATGCGCGCTCAAGTACGCCTGCCGCCCGGCTTCGGGGTTCATGAGATCGAAACGGCAGTCGACGACGGCCAAGCGCGGATTGTGGAGTTGTGCCCGTAATGATTCCACGTCGATCAAGGTCTTGAACATCATGAATCGGAGCTTAGCGCGGCGATGTACGAACGTCATCGGGGGCTGACTGTCTGCAACGAGACTCAACAGCACGCGAACTTCTCCCGCGATGCACGCGGGAATTGGTCCCCATCCTTTAGGACGGGGGGGATGTCAACCGCTACAATCGGCGCCATGGCTCTGACACTCTACTGGGGCAGCGGTAGTCCGTTCTCGTGGCGCGTACTCTTGGCTCTCGAGCACAAGCAGCTGCCGTACGAGTCGCAGCTGCTGCACTTCGACAAGCAGGAACACCAATCGCCGCAAATGCTCAAGCTCAATCCGCGCGGCCGCGTGCCGGTCCTGAAGGACGGCGATTACGTGGTGTTCGAGTCGGTTGCGGTCCTGTACTACCTCGATGTCAAGTACCCACAAGCACCGATATTCGGCGCTACCCCTGAGGAAGCCGGCGTCATCATGCGCGTCAACTGTGAATTCATGGCGTACGCCGAGCCGTCTTTATTGAGGATCACCAATGCGATCTTTGCCGGCCAGGTCGCAGA
>PMMB01000154.1:6097-6725 GCA_003165495.1 Gammaproteobacteria bacterium
GCCAATTATTCCGCCACCGACATGGTGATTTTCCCATGGATTCAGGTGTTGCGCCGCGCGTTGAACAGAAGCGCCGCCGCGGAGCTCGGCGCGCGCTTTCTGCCCATGGAGCGCAATTATCCGGCACTCGCGCGCTGGATTCATCGGATCGAGGCTCTTCCGGGCTACGAGCGAACGTATCCGCCGCACTGGCGTGATTCTTAAGCGCTGACGCGCGAACCGACAAATTTACGGAAACTTGAGAATCAAGTGTGCCGCCAGGTAGGCTTGCGGCGTCCGCCAGTGGGTGCCCACCCGAGAATCAAACCAAAATGAGAGAGCAAACCAAAATGAGACAAGAATTATGAGCCAACACGAAGTGCATGTGAAATTTGCGGGCAAGATCGTATTTGTGGGTTTCGGAAGCATCGGACAAGGTGTCTTGCCATTGATCTTGCGTCACATTGGCACTTCGTCCGCTCGCATCACCATCGTCACCGCGGAAAACAGCGGGCGGACCGAAGCCGAACAATTCGGAGTGAAATTCGTGCAGACCGCGCTGACGCGGGAGAACTACCGGCAAGTCCTGGAGCCGCTGGTGGATGCCGGGGACTTCCTGTTGAATCTATCCGTCGACGTGTCGAGCGTC
>PMMB01000253.1:0-5434 GCA_003165495.1 Gammaproteobacteria bacterium
CTATCGAACGGATTTGAGTCCACTACCGGCGCCATCGCGGCGCTGCTGTTTAGCTTCATCGGATCGCTCTCCCTGCAGTCGCTTGAGATATTCCGGCGTCACGTCGCCCGTGACGTATTCGCCCGAGAAGCACGAGGTATCGAAATTCTCGATCTTCGCATTGTCATGCCGAACCGCGTGCTCCAGATCTTCCAAATCCTGATAGATCAGCCAGTCGGCGCCGATGATGTCGCGTACTTCGTCGTCGGTATGGCCCGCGGCCACCAGCTCGGACGTATCCGGCATATCGATACCATAGACATTGGGAAAGCGCACCGGCGGCGCTGCGGATGCGAAATACACTTTCTTGGCGCCCGCTTCGCGCGCCATGTCGATGATCTGCGCGGACGTGGTGCCCCGCACGATCGAATCATCGACAAGCAATACATTCTTGCCGCGAAACTCCAGATCGATGGCGTTGAGCTTGCTGCGCACCGACTTCGAGCGCTGCTCCTGACCCGGCATGATGAAGGTGCGGCCGATGTAGCGATTCTTGATGAAGCCCTCGCGATACTTGACGCCGAGCAGCTGTGCGACCTGTACCGCGCTGGTGCGGCTGGTGTCGGGAATCGGAATGACCACATCAATGTCATGGTCGGGGCGTTCACGCTTGATTTTCTCGGCCAGACGCTCGCCCATGCGCAGTCGCGCCTTGTATACGGAGATATTGTCGATGATCGAGTCCGGTCGCGCAAAATACACGTATTCAAAAATACACGGCGTATGCCGGGCCATCGCCACGCAGGCTTGCGCGTAGAAGCGGCCTTGCTCGTCGATGAACACCGCCTCGCCGGGCGCCACATCGCGCACCATGTCGAATCCCAGCATATCGAGCGCCACGCTTTCGGACGCCAGCATCCATTCGGTGCCCTTCTTGGTATCGCGTTTGCCGATCACCAGCGGACGGATCCCGTTCGGGTCGCGAAATCCCAAAATACCGTGACCGATCACCATCGCCACCACCGCATATCCGCCGCGGCATCGGCGATACACGGCGTTGGCCGCCGCGAAAATATCCGCCGGCGTGACGCGGGGCGTACCGACGCGCTGCAGTTCGGACGCCAACACATTGAGCAGCACTTCGGAATCGGAGCCGGTATTGAGATGGCGGCGATCTTCGCGCACCAAAACCTCGGTGAGTTCCCGCGAGTTGGTCAGATTGCCGTTGTGGCCGAGACAAATGCCGTATGGCGAGTTCACGTAGAACGGTTGCGCGTCGTTCGCACTGTCGGCGCCGGCCGTGGGGTAACGGACATGCCCGATCCCGATGTTGCCCTTGAGTTTGAGCATGTGCTTCTGCTGAAACACATCGCGCACCAGTCCCGAATCCTTGCGCATGAAGAGTTCGCCGTCCACAGAGGTCATGATGCCCGCGGCATCCTGGCCGCGGTGTTGCAGCACCGTCAGCGCGTCATAGATGCGTTGATTGACCGCGCTAACACCCACCATTCCGATGATTCCGCACATGTGACCTCCGCCCTACTTGGGTCTGACATTGATTCCTGTCAGGCGCTCGAGCTTGGCCCAAGGTTCGCCTTTCTCGCCGACCATGGCCCGCAGCCAATCGCCGACCGTTTCACCGTAAGGAACCAGCTTCGACCGGTTCCACCACTCTTCGTGATTCAAATGCAGCAGCTCGCCGCCGATGACGATCAACCCCACGAGCACCATGCCGCGCAGGATGCCGAACAGCAGTCCGATGACCCGATCCATCACACCGAGCCCTAGGCTGCGCGTGAAGTAGCCGAGCAGCATGGCGACGAGCCAGCCGACCAATAGGACGAGCACTAACACGACGAGGCGCCCGACCCATGGCGCCACCGTCGGATCGGCGAGCAAACCGCCCAGGTGAGGCTCGACGGTGGGGCCAAATTTCCATGCCGCCCAAATGGCGACCACCCAAAAAACCAGGGACACGGCTTCGCGGACGAATCCGCGCAGTAACCCGATGATGGTTGAACCCAACAGAACCAAAACTATGAAGACATCGGCTCCGGTCATGCTTTCCTAGGCGCTGCGCGCCACTGTCAACGGGGTCGGGGCGACCCCGTCCGATAAACCTTGTACGGACCGGGGCAGTCTACCGGAGCGTCGCAGGCGGCGTCGTGAAACGAGCGTCAAAAACCCCAAATCAAGCTGCCGGGGGCACTAAACTCCCGGCATGTCCCAATGNNCAACGAGGGACCCGAACCGCCCGACAATACGTAAACTGGAAAACCTTGCGCCTTTAGTTGGTGCAGCAATTTATCCGCGTTGGCGTGGCTGGCGAAGCTGCCCAACTGCACCGCCCAGGCGCGTCCCGCCACCGCCGGTTTCGCCGCCCTTGTGGCCAATGTGGGGGGCGGCGCCGCTGTTTCAAGCGGTTCGGCAGCGGCCACTGCGCTCGCTGCTTCCCCGCTCGGCGCCTCCGACGGCCGGGCACTCGCCGCCGCCGCGGCCTCGACGACAGGCACCGGCGCCTTGCTGGTCGCCAGATCCACGGTGACATTGCGAACCGGCTCCGGCGTGCTCACGGGCAGCTTAAGGCTCGCGGGAGCCGGTGCAGGACCCGGGGGTCCCGATAACAATTCCGGCACTATCAACACGATGAGCACCACCAAGATCGATGCGCCGACCAGGCGTTCTTTGACGCGACGATCCATGGAACTAGTAGCAGCCTTAAACGTAAGTGGTCCGGGGCGCCGCAGTATATTCGGGAAGCGCGGCCGGTGGCAGCAAGTCGTGCGCCTCGAGCCAATCAAGTGCGGGTCCTGCCACGTGGAAGGAGCCAAACACGACGATTCGATCGGTGAGGCTTGCGTAGGCCAACGCCGCGGCGCATCCCGCGGCTATGCTCTGCGCTGCTTCGACAGGCGCCGCGACCTCAAGCGCAATCGTCTGTGCCAATGAAGCGCCGCTGCGGCCTCGCTCTCCGTCGGTGGTAACGCACCACCAGGCGTCGACGCAGTCGCGCAATTCCGCCGCCACCCCCGACGCATCTTTGTCAGCCAAGATTCCGCATACAGCCAGGGTCCGGCCGCCGCTTGGGGTATCACGCAAATTGCGCGCCAGCACGCGCGCCGCAGCCGGATTGTGCGCGACATCCAATATCCACGTGGGCGCGGCGAGCGTGGCAGGAGCGATCACTTGAAAGCGCGCGGCCAGCCGCACCTGCTTAAGCCCCTGCGCCACCGCCGCGGCAGGAATTGCCAAACGCGCGTCGATCTCTTCGAGGGCGGCGATGGCCGTCGCCGCGTTGGCGTATTGCGCGCCGCCCATGAGTGCCGGCGCGGGCAAATGCGGTAAATTCCAACGGCTGCCGCGGAAGTGCCAAGCGGCGCCTTCCAGGGCGTAGGTGTACTCCAACCCTAAGCGCTTGAGCGGCGCGCCGATCGCGCGCGCCATCTCTGCGACGTTGCCGGGCATTTCGAGGCTGCCGAGAACAGCCGGACGGCCTTGCCGGAAAATACCAGCCTTCTCGCGCGCGATGGCCTCGAGCGTCGTGCCCAGGTATTCCTGATGGTCGAATCCGATGCTCACCAGCACAGCAACATCCGGATCCACCACATTGACGGCATCCAAGCGGCCGCCCATGCCGATCTCGAGGACCCAGGCGTCGAGCTGCGCCGCGTCGAACACCAGCAGCGCCGCCAGCGTGTTGAACTCGAAGAAAGTCAGCCCCACATCACCGCGTGCGGCCTCGATGCGCTCGAAGGCCGACACCAGCTCTTCGGCGCCGACCAAGCGATCATGGATCTGGATCCGCTCGCGATAGTCGCGCAAATGCGGCGAGGTGAACGTGCCTACCCGGAAGCCCGCGGCCGCCATGATGGCCGCGCAATACGCGCTCACCGAGCCTTTGCCATTGGTTCCGGCGACGGTAATCACCGGCACCTTGGGTTGCCGCCAGCCTAATCGATCAAGGACCCGCAGCAGCCGATCCAGTCCGAGGTCAATGGCCTGCGGGTGCACTTGCGCTTGGTAGGCCAGCCACTGCTCGAGACTCAACATCGCGGCCGACCTTTATGCTGCAGCGGGTTCTTTGCCGGTCAGTAAGCGCAGCATGGCGCCGATGCGATCGCGCAGCTCGCGCCGATCGACGATCATATCGAGTGCGCCGTGCTCGAGCAGAAACTCGCTGCGCTGAAACCCTTCCGGCAGGGTCTCGCGCACCGTCTGTTGAATCACGCGCGGACCGGCGAAGCCGATCAGGGCCTTCGGTTCGCCGATNNTTCGCCATCTGCAGCAGCGAATAAAGCGCCTCCTGCATGCGCGCACCGCCGCTCGCCGCGAAACACACCAACGGCATACGATGTTCGAGACAGTGCTCAATCGCCCGCACGAATTTTTCGCCTACGACGGATCCCATCGAGCCGCCCAAAAAGCGGAACTCGAACGCGCACGCGACCACCTCCAAACCGGCCAATTTTCCCGCCATCACGATCAACGCGTCGCGTTCACCGGTCTGCTTCTGCGCTTGAGTGAGCCGGTCCTTGTAGCGCTTCGAATCCTTGAATTTGAGCGGGTCCTCGGGCTCAACCTTGGCGGCAATCTCGGTGGTCGATCCGGTGTCGAGAAATTTCGCCAGCCGCTCGCGGCCGTTGATCCGCATGTGATGGCTGCACTTTGGGCAGACGTGCAGATTGCGTTCGATCTCCGCGCGATACAGCACGGCATCGCAGGCGGGGCACTTGGTCCACAAGCCTTCCGGCACCGAGCGCGTGCGACGCTCGGTTTTGATACGCGACGGGACAATTCGCTCGAACCAGGACATGCGCTAGTTTAGCCCAATCAGCGCGACCGAGGCAGGAATGCCGTACACGGGCGGGTACTCGACCCGCCACAGGTATAGGCCGGCGGCCGGGGCGGTGGCGCCGGCGAAGCGGCGATTGCCGCCCGCTAGCACCCGGGCCATGGCCGCCGCCGGGTCCGCTTCGTGTTGTACGGCGAGCAGCGTTCCCACGATGTTGCGCACCATGTGATGCAAGTAAGCGTTCGCTGCGATCTCCAGCCACAGATAATCACCCTCGCGCCGCACCTCAATCCGCTCGACGCGCCTGACCGTGGTTTCTGATTGGCACTGCACCGAGCGAAACGCGGAGTAATCGTGCTCGCCGATCAGCGCCTGCGCCGCGGCGTGCATGGCCGCCGCGTCGAGCGGGCGATGGATCCAAGCAGCACGCGTGCGCTGCAGAGCCGAGCGTGCGCTGCGGTTCAGTATGCAGTAGCGGTAGATACGGCGAATCGCCTTGTGCCGTGCGTGAAATCCAAGCGAAACTTCCCCGGCCCATTGCAGGGCAATATTCGGCGGGAGCTTGGTGTTGGTGCCCAGCACCCAGGCGCGGGGAGTGCGTATGGCGTTGGTGTCGAAATGGATGACCTGGCCGGTCGCGTGCACGCCGCTATCGGTGCGGCC
>PMMB01000253.1:5482-12829 GCA_003165495.1 Gammaproteobacteria bacterium
TTAACCGGGCAGAGTCTCGATTAGGCGCTGCGCTTCCTGTTTCTGACTGGCGGAGCCTTCCTGCACGACTTCCTCGAGAATGCTGCGCGCACCTTCCGGATCGCCCATGTCCATGTACGCCCGCGCCAGATCCAGCTTGGTACCTACCTCGCTCATGGTCACCGGCTCCAATTCCGGCAGTCCGTGATCGTCGGCCTTGAGCTTGGCGGTGCGAGCGGTCGACGTGATCGCCTGCAGCTTATTGGTCGGCGCCTCGGCGCCATTCATCGACTCACCCACGTCGAGATCGACGCGACGGCTGCGCCCGCTGGCCTCGAATACTTCACTCGAGAACGACACATCTTCCGCACGCGGTTGATCTAGCGTGTCGCCACTGCCCAGCGCATTCGCAAGCTGATCCAGATCCAAGTCGACGCTGTCGCCGCTGATGCTGCGCAACTTCGAGGTGGAATCGACATCCACTTTCTCCCCATCCGCGGCGTCGGAGAAGTCGGCCGCTGTTAAACGCGCAGTTGCACCCGCGTCGAAATCCCGCGGCATATGCACCGTGGGTGCCGACTCAGGACCCAGCACCGCGGTCTTGACGTCGTCGTGGTCGTGGTCGTGACCCGCGCCGTCCAAATCCGCAATGAACGACGCCTCCAGTTCGCGCTCCAGTTCGGTCAGATCGCGATCGCGCGCGCGGCCTTCCGCATCCGCCATCATGCGCCGCGACTTGTCATCGAGGCCGGCGAGCATGGTCGGCGCGTCGCCGGGGTGATCGGTCGCTTCGAGGTGCGAGCCGCTTACAGCCGGCGTTCCGGTCTGTTCGAGTTCATCGAGATCCAAGCCTAGATCGTCGATCGACACCTCGGCGGTCTGATCGGCTTTCGCCGACCCCAACTTCGAGGAAATACGCTCGCGCACATCGGTGGATGTCAACGCCGCCGATTCCGTGGAGGGAGCGTCCGTGAAATTCATCACTTCGGATTCGACGGTCGGCTCATCGCGCGGCGGCATCTCGCGGGTCGGAGACTCATCCGCGCCGCGATCCGGCGAATCGAAGGTGAAGTCGAGATCGGATGATGCGTGCAGGCCGGGCGATTCGTTGGTCGCCTCAGTATCGTCGCGTTCTTTGGCGCTGGGATGATCCAATCTGCTGCGTTCGCCGTCCGGGTCGCCGAACAAATCGATATCGACGCGGTTCTCGCCGCCTTCGAGGTTCAAGTCGACCAGCGCGCCCGCGCCGCGGCCGCTTCCGGCAGTCGACGAGAACAAGGGTTCCTCGGGGCAAATCTGCTTGCCCATGATGACGATCTTGTCCCACTCGCCGGCGGGAGCACGGTCGCGCGTCGCTTCCAGGCCCTTCGCCGTCTGCAGGAACGAATCCTTGTTGCCCCAAACGAAATAAATCTCCAGTAGTTTCAGGCGCAGATCGCGCCGGTCCGGTTCGCGCTCGAGCGCAATTCGCACCAAGTCGGCCGCTTGGTCATATAGACCGTACGCCATGTGAAAATCAGCTTCGGCCAGGGGATCGCCCTGATCGAGATTGACCGCACTCTCGCTCGACATCGTGTCGTCGGAAGATTTGATGTCGGCCTGCGTATCGGCCAGCTGGTCGGGTACGTCGTCGAAGTCCGGCTGCGGATGCTCACCGGACTCTTCGACCACGAATGAATCGTCGCCCTTGCGCACGCCGGTGAGTCTGGCGGCCGGATCGTGGAAGCCGGCAACGTCGGTCGCTTCCATCCTGTTCAGATCGCCTATGCCGCCTTGTCTGCGCCGCCACGCGGCGAACACCAGCAGGACGATCATCGCGATGATCACCGCCGCCGGCACCCACCAGTTGGCCGCTAACCAGTCGATCCACGATCCCGATTCCGCGGGCGCGACGATCGGCTTCTTTTGCACCACATGCGAAGGCGCAGGTACCGGCGCCGGCACCGATGTGCTTTGCGCCGGCGGCGGCAAAGGAGTCGCTGTCGACGCCGGTGGCGGCAAAGGAGTCGCTGTGGACGCCGGTGGCGCGGACGCAGGCGGCGGTGCGGGCACCGGGGTCGGCGCCGTGGCCGGCGCGCCGAGCTTGCGCTGCAGGGCGCTGAGCTCGCTATTTCGGATATCGATCAAGCGATGCGATTCCGCGAGCTGCCCTTCCAGATCCTTGACGCGATCCCTGAGCGCTTGCGCCTCGGCGTTGCCAGCATTCGAATTGCCGCCGCCGGTCGCGCCGCCACCGGCGCTCGGGGTCACGAGGCGCAGGTGTCCCCCTGATTCGCCACCGCCCGCGCCGCGCCACTCATTCATCTGGCGGTGAACTTCGTTCATCGCTTCGGATTGATTCAAAGCGGCAATTTCATCCGCGCCTGGGACGCGCAGCACTGCGCCGCGCCGCAAAATATTGATGTTCCCGCCAAATGCATCGGGATTCGCGCGATACACCGCCATCATGGTTTGATCGATATCCGCGTGCGTATCGGCGCGCAGGCTGCGCGCAACTTTGGTGAGCGTATCGCCGTTGCCGACGCGATAAGTGGAACCTGCAAATGGCGCTGCCGGTTCCGGCGCGGTGCCGGCGGCGGGCTGGCTAGCGGCAGGCGCGCGATTGGCGGCCGGCGGCGTTTCGGCGGGCGCGGGCGTGGGCGCGGGCGCTGCCCGGTGAGCCGGGGCGGCGGCAACGGTCGGTGCCGTGACCGGAGCCGCGCTACTCGCCGTCTCACCCGGCGTGTACACCGGCGGGTCCAGCAGTACCGTGTACTCGCGCATCAGGCGGCCACGCGCCCAATTCACCTCGACCAAAAATGTCACGAACGGCTCGGGGATCGCGTCGGTGGAACGCACCAACAAGGCGTCGCGGCCATCCTTGCCCTTGCCTACCTTGAAGGTCAGCGTCGACAGGAATGGCGGGCGATCGATGCCATAGCGCGTGAATGTGTCGCGGCCGGCCAGAGTTGCGCGCAGAGCGGTCAATTCGTCCGGGGTGGCCGCGATCAGGTCGATCTCAGCATTCATCGGCTCGTTGAGTGACGAATTCAAATGGATCTCACCCAGGCCCAGCGCCCAAGACGAGGACGGCCATAAAAAGGCAGGGGATAGCAGGCACGCCATCAGCATCAGGCGACGCATCGTCACGGACATTTCTACTCCCGGGAATCTGGTGGGCAAGAGGGTAAAGTTCATTGTGCTATAGGAGCTTGGAACCGAATTCTCACTTGCCTTTTACATAAGCCAATAACTATATCTTACTGGGCTCTATTTACCAAAATATGGGCTACCGAAACTGCGTTATGTGCCGCACATTTCCGAACATTATCCGCCACGACCCAGAAATTTAGAGCGCGGTCACGGGTCAAATCCGCCCGTAAACGGCCTACATATACCTTATTGGGCGCCATTGCCAATGTGGCCGGGGTCGGAAACTCCGCGGCCGAATCCGCTTCAATGACGCAAAGGCCCGTGCCGCGATGCAGCACCGCCGCGGCATCGGCCACGCTCAAGGGGCGCTCGAAGCTGGCATGCACCGCCAGGCTGTGGCCGAAGAATACCGGCACCCGCACCGCCGTCACATTGATCGCCAAGCGCGGCATACCGAGCACACGACGACACTCCTCCCATAAGCGGCGCTCCTCGCGCGATACGCCATCCGCCTCCAACGTATCCACTTGCGGAATCACATTGAAGGCGATCTGCCGGCCAAAGGCCCGTCCCCTCGCCTTCTTGCCGCTCAACATGGCCACGGTCTCCCCGGCGAGCTCATCCATGGCTACGCGCCCGCTACCCGACACCGCCTGATAAGTCGCGACCTCGGCTCGTTCGAGGCCCGCCAGTGCATGCAGCGGCGCGAGCACCGTGGCGAGTGCCACGCTGGCGCTTCCCGGCAGCGCAATCAGACCGCGTGCGCCGACCAAATCGAGGGCCGCAGGGTTCACATCCGCCGCCACCAGCGGCACATTGGCGCGCGTTCGAAACGCCGCCGAGCCGTCGATGACCCACGCATGCGCGGCAGCCGCTTCGGCGTAGCGTTCCGACAGCGCCGAACGGCCGCAAAAAAAGGCCAAATCCACGCGCGAAAAATCAAAAGCGGCAACGTCGCTCACCACCGGCGTCTTAGCCGAAACCGCGTCCTCTTCATCGGCCACCGGTCGACCGACATTGCGCTCGTCATCGAGCGCATGCAATTCGGCAAACGCCATTTTTCGTGCGCGTAGCTCGTCGATCACGGCCTCGCCGATCAGGCTCGAGACGCCGACCACGGCGATGCGCAACCCCGTCCCCTCACTCATGGCTGGCGAATGTTCATGATCGATGCGTGATGACCGGTGTGGTGCGGACCACATCCCCGCATTGAGCGCGAAACCGCAGATAGTGATCCATCAGCACCAATGCCAACATCGCCTCGGCAATCGGCGTGGCGCGGATCCCGACGCAAGGATCATGCCGTCCGGTGGTGACGATTTCGGTGGACTTGCCGTGAACGTCGATGGTCTCGCCCGGCAGTGGGATGCTCGACGTCGGCTTCAATGCGAGGCTCACCACGATATCCTGGCCCGAAGAAATGCCGCCGAGCACGCCGCCGGCATGATTGCTCTTGAAGCCGTGCGGGGTGAGTGCGTCGCGATGCTCGGAGCCGCGCTGCTCGACCGCGCGGAAGCCGGCGCCGATCTCCACGCCCTTCACGGCATTGATGCCCATCATGGCGCTCGCCAGGTCCGCGTCGAGCCGTTCGAACACGGGTTCACCCCAACCCGGCGGCACGCCCTTGGCGATGACGGTCACGCGCGCACCGATGGAATCTCCCGCCTCGCGAATGCGCCAGATGAAATCCTCGAGCTCTTTGATGCGGCTCGGATCCGGGCAGAAAAAGGGATTGTCGTAGGCGCTGGGCGGATCCACCGGCTGCAACACCAGAGGGCCCATCTGCGCGAGATATCCGTGAATGCTGACGTGCAGCCGCTCCCGCAGAAACTTCCGCGCGATGGCCCCGGCCGCCACGCGCATGACGGTCTCGCGCGCCGAGGAACGTCCGCCGCCGCGATAGTCGCGAAAACCGTACTTCTGAGTGTAGGTGTAATCCGCATGTCCCGGACGAAAACGATCCTTGATCTTCTCGTAATCGCGCGAACGCTGATCTTCATTCGCAACCAAAAGACCGATCGGCGTACCGGTGGTTTTGCCTTCGAACACGCCGGACAGGATGCGCACCGTGTCGGGCTCGCGGCGCTGGCTGGTGTACTGGGACGTGCCCGGGCGCCGGCGCTCGACATCGGCCTGCAAGTCCGCCTCGCTCAACGTCATCCCCGGCGGGCAGCCGTCGACGACGCAACCGAGCGCGGGGCCATGACTCTCCCCAAAACTCGTCACCGTGAAAACGCGACCGAATGTATTGCCCGCCACCGCTAGTTCTCCACGTCCGCGCCCAGGTCCTCTGCCCGCAACAAAAATACCCCGCCGCCGCCCATCGTAATCTCCGGCCAAACAAACGGTAGCCTCGGAAAGGTGCGCAGCAGCGTGTCTTCGGTATTTCCGACTTCCACGACCAGAATGCCGTCGCGGCTCAGATGCCGTCGCGCCGCGGCAAAGATCGCCCGCACCGAATCAAGGCCATCGGCGCCCGAGGCAAGGCCAATTCTCGGCTCGTGCCGATACTCGCGGGGGAGCCCGCGCATTTCCGCGCGCCCGACATAGGGCGGATTGCTCACGATGATATCGTAACGCCGGCCCTTCACGGCAGCAAAATGATCCGATTGCAGCATGCTCACTCGTTTCCCCAGATTCAGGCGACGCAGATTGCGGCGAGCCACTTGCAGCGCGGCCACGGACACGTCGACGGCATCCACTCTTCCCTTGGGAAAGGCCATGGCACATGCCAGTGCGATCGCGCCCGAGCCGGTCCCGACATCCAGGATCCGGCGAACGCGGCGCGCATCCACCCAGGGCTGAAATCGCCGCAGGACGAGTTCGGCGATGGGCGAGCGCGGCACTAGGACGCGCTCATCTACATACAGTTCGAGACCGGCAAAAAAAGATCGATGCGTGAGATATGGCAGCGGTATGCGTTCGGCGATACGCCGCTCGAGCAGATCATCGATCCGCGCCGCCCGGCGCGCGTTCAGCTTTTCAGAATAGGCGCGGGGGCCCTGGTCGTGCTTGAGGCCGGCGGCAAAGAACACCAGTTCGGCGGCCTCGTCGCGCGCATTGTCGGTGCCGTGACCGAAATGCACGCGCGCCGATTTGAGCGCCCGCGCAACGCGATCGATGGCGGCGCCCACGGTTTCACGGGAGGCTCCGACGGCTTCAGCGGCTGTGTGGGATAATCGGCGCATGGCAGCTCAATCGAAATTCCTGTCCTTCATAATCCTGTGCGCTGTTGGCATTGCGGGCATCGCCGCCTCGGTCTTGTGGCGTCACCCCGCCGCTCCGGTCAAGTTGACCACGGGAAGCTTTCTTGCGCCGAGCCGTGAGCTCACGGATTTTAGCCTGATCGACCAGCAAGGGAGGGTCTTTGGCTCCGCCAATCTACGCGGTCACTGGTCGCTGCTGTTTTTCGGCTATACGAATTGCCCGGATTTTTGCCCGACGACGCTCACCACCTTGGCCGCGATGCAAAAGCGCCTGCGTGCAGCCAAGGCTCCGGTGCTTCCACAAGTGATCTTCGTGTCGGTCGACGCTAAACGGGATACCCCCGCGCAAATGGCGAAATATGTTCCGTATTTCGATCCCGAATTCATCGGCCTCACCGCCGCCGATCAGCCGAGCATCGAAGCCGTCGCGAAAAAACTGGGTGTGGGCGTGATCATCCGGCCGACATCCGACGGCAATTACATGGTCGATCACTCCGGCGCCATCTTTGTGTTCAACCCCGACGGACGCCTGACCGCGATTCTGACCGGCCCCTTCAGCGTGGATGCCTTGCAGGGTGATTTCCAGCACATCGTGGCCGCCCCCGGCATCCTGGCCGGACCCGCATGACCGATCGGGACGCGCGTAACGGTGGCGTGGCCGGCCGCCTGTTCGTCTGGCTTCAATACCTGCTGCCGCAGCACGGACTCTCTAGGCTGACACTGGCGGCGACCCGAGTGCGCACCATGTGGTTCAAGAATTGGACCATACGCGGCTTTCTCAAGCTCTACCGCGTCGACATGACTGAAGCCGCCGAGAGCGATCCCTATCGCTATGGCAGCTTCAACGAGTTCTTTACCCGCGCCCTGAAAAACGGCGCGCGCGCTATCGCGAGCGATGTTGATGCCATCGCGAGTCCCGTCGACGGCTGCGTCAGCGAAGCGGGCACGATCGACCGTGACCGGCTGCTGCAGGCGAAGGGCCGCCACTACCGACTAACGGAGCTGCTCGCCGCACAACCCTGGGCGAGCC
>PMMB01000335.1 GCA_003165495.1 Gammaproteobacteria bacterium
GTGAACGAGTGCGTGCGCGTCGCGGACATCGATCGGCTGCAGCGGGTTTACGTGCGCACCTTGGAACTGTTGCTCGCGCCGTAGAGGCGACGCGCATCGAGTTCCGTTTATCGGCCCCCGCTTAGGCCGATTGAGTTAACCACCTTTGACACGCCCGTGACTTGGCGAGCGACCGATTCGGCCAGCTGAAGCTCTAAATCCGTGTCGACCAGTCCATTCAGATATACCACATGATCCAGGGTTTGCACGCGGAGTAAGTTGGGAGGTTCCAATGCCGGATGTTGACTGAACAGCGCTTGCACGTCGGCCGTGATCCTCGCGTCGTCGGGGCAACCGGCGAATCCGCATTTCCTATACGCCGCACACCCGGACAGAGCGCCCGTCAGGGTGAGTGCGAACGCCAATGCGTAAAGTTGTCCTGGTTTGTTCATTTGGGTCGTGTTCGGGCTGAGTTGCAGGCTGCATTTCCTTAGATGGTTAATGAGGGTGGTTGTTCCGCTTCTTGCCGAAATGGTCGTTACCCCACGGCCGTGGGGATGCGCCATTTGATCATCACGTCCAGCTGAGCAACTCCCACCGATAGCTGCTTTCGTTGAACTCCTCGCCGACATCTTGGTAAAAGGTTTCCGAACTCTCGCGCACCACCCAGCGGCCTATTTCCGGTACAAACCAAATGTTTTCCTTACGTTGACCGGCAACTCGTTCGGAAACATTGGTGTATCGGAAATCGATAAGGTTCGTGTAACGAAGCGCCGTGAAATGACCGGCGGGGACCTCAATCGACTCCCATTTGCGGGCGTGCATGGTCAATTGCCATGGCATCATTTGCTGACTGTCCGGAATCATATATCGTGTACTTACAGTGGTTGACCAGCCCGGTCGCAGCTGCGTGGGCCATAGCGGAATTGGTTTCTCATACACCTGCAGCTGGGTCCAATGCGGATCAACAAGCACCATCCCCCATGGGTCCTGCACTTCGCCCGGTAGACGGCCCGCGAATCTGGTGTGATCGCTGTATTTGCGAGACCAACGTGGGCCCCAGGATGGATAGACGACGGGTGCGTCTTCGGTTGTCCCGGAATGCGACTCGATTGCGACGGTCCGCACAACGGCCGATATCCGATCCACCTCGGTATCAACCATTATCCCCGTGACTAGATCATGCTTAGCGTAGGTCCAAGATTGACCCAGCGCGGGCGTGCGGATTCTTGCGTCGGCGCCCGTGGGTGCATTCCACACGGGTCCGCGCTCGACGCAGCCAACCGATAACGCAGCGGTGGATAGTAGAAAGTTGCGCCGCGTTACGATTGCCACAACTGGCCCTCCCCTTTGTCAACGGCATACTCGTGCGCTGCGGCAATTATCGTCGACTTCGTGAAAACGATCGCCAGGCGCATCTTGGTCCATGGCTGTGCAGAGCGCTGGATCCGAATACATTCGTGCAGTCGCCAGCTGTTGATGATCGAGATGCTGTTCTAGTCGAATTGCTTATAGAGCTCGTATGCGTGCTGTGACCCGACATAGAGACAGTCGCAAACGTCCGGGTCCGCATACACATAGCGTATCTTGTCAGGACGCACACGTTGCACAACGTGGTGTGCTGGCAATTGATTCAACAATGTCTGCAATTCAGGTGTATTTGGAGGGCGCATGCTAAAGCCCGCGGCCGCGAGGTTATCTTCATGTTGGATGATAACTTGTTGCTGCATTTGGCATGCCACAAGTGCGCCGATGCCAAGGAGGAAGCCGACTAACGTTGCATATCTGAAATTGTTTCGTTGCCTTTGATGAACGAATCTCGGGGAATTCACGTTGAGTCCTATCATTCTGCGATCAGACGATAGGTCATCAACATTAAAAAATGGCGAGCGACAAATTAAATATACGATCTAAGTTCACATGTGTTGGCGGATGCNNCCGGGGAGGATTTCCTGTATACAATGACGGCGACTGTATTTCTGACGCCGTTAGCGCAAAGAGGCCTCGTTGACGCTGCCGCACGCAAAAGATGCCGGTATCCCGCCCACGCTGCTGAGTACAGGAGCCGTTGGCTTTTGGGCTGCCGTTATTCTTACCGGAGCGGGAGCCGGCGTGGGGGCGGTGGCGCTTACGATGCTGTTGGAACAAGTACAGCATTTTATGTGGCCGGGGCCCACTTTGCTCGACGCCGCGGCGCATGCCGGCGCGTGGAGGCATGTTTGGGTGCTGCTCGGCGCGGGCGCGCTGACGGGCGCCGGTCAAATTATTCTGCGCCGCCTGACGAGCGGCAACGGTATCGATATCACGGAAGCAATATCCGAGTTCGCCGGACGATTGCCGGCTCTGCGTACTCTCGGCAGCGCGGTGCTATCGATACTCGTCGTCGGCATGGGAGCGTCGCTAGGACGCGAGGGCGCTCCGAAACAAGTGGGCGCAGTGCTCGCGAACACGTTATCGGACAGGGCACATCTTTCTGATGAGCAGCGACGGTTGCTGGTGGCCTGTGGCGCCGGAGCGGGCATGGCGGCGGCCTACGGCGTACCGGTCGGAGGCGCGCTGTTCGCACTGGAAGTACTGCGCGGAGTGCTGGCGCTACGACTGATTTTGCCGGCGCTGTTGGCATCAGCCATCGCCGCGGGAGTCTCATGGCTTGCGCTGCCGAATGCACCGACATACCTGATTCCCGCGTATCCCTCGTCCCTTTCGGTGGTCTGTTGGGCAATCGTCGCAGGGCCCGTCGCGGGTCTGGTGTCGATAGGTTACGTGCACTTGGTGGCTTGGGCGGACCGCAACAAGCCGGTGGGCTGGCGCCGCCTGGTCGCCCCCATGTTCGCATTGGGGATGCTCGGTGTCGCAGCCATTGAATTTCCACAATTGCTCGGCAATGGGAAGGACATCGTTCAGCTCGCCTTCGACAATCAAGTGACGCCCGTGCTCCTCATGACCCTTCTCGTGTTAAGACCCTTGTCCACGATTCTGTGTCTTGGAAGCGGTGTACCAGGCGGATTATTCACCCCGTCGCTGGCGCTGGGGGCGTTGCTCGGCGGTGTTCTTGGACTTGCTTGGTCGTGGATTTGGCCCGGTGTGCCGCCGGGTCTGTATGCCGTTGTGGGTGCCGCCGCCGTGTTGGCGGCCACCACCCACGGACCGATCTCTGCCGTGGTGCTGGTGATGGAACTCACGGGTCGAGACCGATCCTTCGTTCTTCCTCTGCTCCTTGCAGTCGTCACGGCCACTGTGGTGGCTCGTACCCTTGATCCCCGGTCGATCTACGACGCGCGCTTGACGAAGCGCGAAATACAGAAACTGCAATTGGCGCGTAAACCTGCGTCTGCGTAGTGGCGTGCGAAGTGACTAGGACGGTATCGCCGTGTCGGTTCGATTGAACACTATCGGCGATAACCTCAGCGACACGCGAAGCGTTGTTCCCACGTTCGGCTTGCTGTCAATGCGTAACTCAGCGCCGATGAGATCTGCTTGTTCGCGCAGGCCGACAATGCCGTAGTGTCCCGGGCGAAGCGCTTGTGGATCAAAACCAATGCCATTGTCTTCAATTCGCAATTCCAAGAGGGCGTCATTCGTTGACTGCAACCGAACGACCACCCGAGTCGCCCTCGCGTGCCGCTCCACGTTTCGCAATGCCTCTTGCGCCATGCGTAACATCGTCTCCGCTCGTTCATCGCCAAACCGAGCGGCCTCAACATCCGCGCTGAAATCGCCAGATAAGCCTGTATGATCAATAAAGCGCTCGAACGCATTTGCAAGCGCCGGACCCAAGCCCGTTTCGCGCACCGCAGTGACGCGCATCTGCGTGATCGCAGTGCGCGCCTCCTGTAGCCCCTCGTGAGCGACCTTTTCGGCGCGCGCGAGTTCGTCGGTTACCGCAGCAGGATCATGCGTCTGAAGTCTTCGAAGAAATCTAATCTCGCTGAGCATGGCCATCATCGAATGCGCGAGCGTATCGTGCAGGTCGCGGGCGATCTTCAAGCGTTCTCGCACAATTGCGGAATAACGCGACTCTTCCGCGAGCCGTTCTACTTCACGTGTTCGCACCGCAACGCGTCGCTCAAGCTCGCTGCGTTCTTGCTGAAGATCCCCGAGAATCTTTGCAAACGCGGCCCCCAACTGTGCAACCTCATCGACCCCGCGCGGTATTTCTATCTTCGCCGCTTCGTCTTCTCCGACAGAGGCGACCGAGAGGGCCAGGCGCTTCAGCCGTCCCGTCAGTTGCCGCGCGCCCAGAATCCCCAACAATGCTGTGACAGCACCGAGGCACATCGACACCCACAGAATCCTAAGTGCCAACGCATCGGCGCGCTGATACACCCGTTCATTGGGCTCACTGAGCTGGACTTGCCATCCAAGCGCGGTTATTTCGGTGCCGGCGCCGACGAGGGATCGCGAAACGAGGACTCGGCGTCCATTGGGGAGGCGCTCAAATTGCAGTGCATCCGTTGTTTCCGGCAAAGACGCCGCCAACGCGGCGGGTGGTCTTTCATTCACGGCGATCCCGTTCCAGGGCTTATGCCGCATATCTTCTGGTCCGATGAGTACAATCCCGCCGTGATCGAGTACATACGCTTCCGTGGCGGATCGAGGGTCCAATTCGTCGGTGAGACGCTCAGGATGATGGACTGCCCGCCGCCAACTCACGTGCGCGGCAATCACCCCCACGATTCGACCGGTTTCCTCGCGCACTGGAATGGCCATGTCTCCGAGTCCTGTGGCGCTTGCCGCCGGTGATGTCTGCAAGCGGGCGTTTTCCCCAATGACACCAAGCCAAGGTCCGTATAATCCAGACGAGAACCAGGGGCTTGTATTGACGTTGTCGCCTTGGTGCAGCGCGCCATTTGATGCTACGACGATGCCGGCCGAATCCGCGATGGCAATCCAGTCAAGCTGCGGGTACGCCGATACAAGTTCGTCAAAGACGCCGCCCAAGCCGACGGGTCGGCCGAGAGCATTGGCCGCTCGCAAAATGGGTCCTGCCGCCCGGACCGCATCGAGACGAGCCGAGAGCGCTTGCCCCAAGTCGGAGCTCAATTGATCGGTTTCTAGCAAAAGGCGCCGAACATGCTGTTCCAAGACGTTTTCTCGCGCAATGCTGCCGACCCAGACCGCGGCTGCGATTGAGAACGTGACCGCCAAGGCAATAATCAGCCACATAGCACCCGCGACCAGACTGCGCCTCGGGTTGATGGTCCAAAGGAATGATTTCAGTTTGGCGGCAACGACTGAGTTAGCCATCGTCCCACGTTAACAGGTGACTAAAGTCACTTCCAAACGATGCTTCGTGAGTCGCATGATTGCGCATTGGGAACGCTACGGTGAGGGGTTTAAGGCGCTCATGCAAGATCGCACTAACGCAAAGGCCACATTGGAGCTTATATGAAGGTTATCTCGTGACACCCGGTGAGCAGACCAATCACCCGGCGATCCGAATCGTCATTGCGGAGGATCAGGCACTAGTCCGTCGGGGTGCCGCGATCTTGCTGTCCATGGAGCCTGACATGGAAGTGGTAGGCCAGGCCCGCAATGGCGTTGAAGCCGTCGAGCTTGCGCAATTGCTGCATCCAGACGTGATTTTGATGGATTTGCACATGCCCCTGAAGGGAGGAGTTGCCGCCACTCGTGAGATCACACAGGCTCTTCCGAAGACGCAAATCCTTGTTTTAACGACACTCAATGACGATGAAACGGTATTTGAGGCTGTGCGCGCGGGCGCCCAAGCGTACTTGCTGAAAGATGCGGATGAAGATGAATTGCTCGAAACTATCCGTGCGTTGAGGCGCGGTGAGTCTCGATTAACCCCGCAGATCGCTCGTAAGGTGATAGACCAATTCCGGCGTCTTGCGCCAATGCCTCAAACAGAAACTGTCGGCGACGACGTTTCCAATAGAGTCTCATGTGAGGAAAGATCCTCGACGCCAAGAGGCGCAATCAACGCGGAGCCGCTGAGCGACAAAGAGGAAAAAATTTTACAACTCATCTCCGAGGGCATGACCAATCGACAGATCGCTACTACTCTGTTTCTTGCCGAAGGCACGGTGAAGAATTATGTCAGTCGAATCATGGAAAAGCTGCACGCAAACACGAGAACCGAACTTGCCCTTCGATCGAAGAGGCAGTCGCGTCCCGAATGAATAGCCTACTTCGACTGGTTCGCAACGATTCGAAAAAAGTGACTTTAGTCACTATCAAGAAGTGACTTTAGTCATTATGCGCATTGCAATAGAGAGCTCTGAATGTCCGTCGTCGAAACAGCGCTAAAGCGGCCTTACACGGTCGTGGCTGTGCTGATTCTCGTCACCCTCATGGGTATCGGCGCGGCATTGCGCATGCCCATCGACATCTTTCCGGAAATCGATATCCCGGTGGTTGCCGTCGTGTGGACTTACAACGGGATGAGCGCGCAGGACATCCAGAACCGCATCTTGACGCTGCACGAGCGACAGCTGGCCTCTCTGGTGGACGACATCTCACGCATCGAAGCTGTGAGCTACGAAGGCGTCGGCGTGGAGAAGATCTATCTACACGAAGGCGCCGATGTAACACGCGCGATCTCCCAACTCGCCAGCAGCGCCCTGGTGGTACTCAAGTACATGCCGCCCAACATCAC
Organism: Gammaproteobacteria bacterium; assembly: GCA_003165495.1. Taxonomy (GTDB): domain Bacteria; phylum Pseudomonadota; class Gammaproteobacteria; order Steroidobacterales; family Steroidobacteraceae; genus Bog-1198. The sequence continues at coordinate 6,599 of PMMB01000335.1, forward strand.
GCCGCCGCTGGTGCTGCGGTATGGCGCCACCGATGTGCCCATCATTCAGCTCAGCCTCTCCAGCAAGTCGCTGCCCGACACTACGCTCAACGATTTGGGCCAAAACATCATTCGACCCGCTCTCGCGGTGGTTCACGGTGCCGAGGTTCCCTACCCCTATGGCGGCAAGCCGCGCGTGATCATGGCCGATTTGGACTCCCAGGCGCTGCAGGCACGCGGCCTGTCTGCGTCGGATGTCAGCACCGCTTTACAACGTCAAAATGTGATTCTTCCGGCCGGTGACGTGAAAATCGGGGACAAGGATTACACCTTGGCCATGAACAACTCGCCGGACGTCATCGAGACCATCAATGCCTTTCCCATCAAACAAGTCGACGGGCGAACGGTATTCATGCGCGACGTGGCGCATGTGCACGACGGATTTCAGGTACAGACGAATTCCGTGTCGGTCAATGGAATTCCCGGCGCACTGATGACAATCCGAAAGACCGGCGGTGTGTCGACCCTCGCCGTAATCGACGGTGTGCGCGCGGCGCTGTTGGACATCAAGAAAGTGTTGCCGCCAGACGTTACGATCAAGGCCTTGTTCGATCAATCCGTATTCGTGAAAGCGGCGCTCAATAGCGTGGTGCTGAGCGCGTGCATGGCGGCGGCGCTAACCGCGCTGGTCATCATCTTGTTCCTGGGCAACGTCCGGCTGTCCGTGATCATTCTCGCGGCGATTCCGCTGTCTATCATCACCGCCGTACTGTTCATCAATCTCACCGGGCAAACGCTGAACACCATGACCTTGGGTGGATTCGCCTTGGCGATCGGCATTCTCGTCGACAACGGCACTGTGGTTATCGAAAACATCGAACGCCATGTTGCCATGCGTGAACCACTCCATCAGTCGATCGTCGTGGGCGCCAATGAAGTGGCGATACCTACATTTTTGTCCACTCTTTGCATTTGTATCGTTTTTGTTCCCGTGTTTTTGCTGCAAGGTACGGCCAAGTATCTCTTTTCTCCGCTGTCGCTCTCCGTTATCGGATCTTTGCTGGCGAGTCTCGCGCTCTCGTTCACGATGGTACCGGTGCTGTTTAATTACTTGATGCGTCGCGCCGTGCATGAATTCCGCGCAGAACCCGCGCACGAGCCGGCCCAAGCCAATGCCCGTTCCAAGAATCCGCTCGTTAGATTTCAAGCCGGGTTTGAACGAGGATTTGAGAAATTTCGGGAAAGCTACCGCAATACGCTGTCATGGGCACTTTCTCAGGCGCGTTTGACGGTGGCGGCATTCGTCATTTTAATTGTCGTATCGGTGCTTCTATTCCCGTTGCTGGGACGAGATTTCTTTCCGCAGGTGGATGCAGGGCAGATGCGTCTACACGTCAGGGCACCCGCGGGAACGAGACTAGAGAAGACCCAGCAGTACTTTGCCGAGGTCGAGGCGCAGATCCGCAAACTGATCGGCAATGATCAAATCGATGTGATGCTCGATAATATTGGGTTACCGTACAGCGGCATCAACATTGCGCTGAGCGATTCAGCCACCGTGGGTCCGATGGATGGCGAGATATTGATTTCGTTGAATGAGAAGCATACCCCGACCGCAAAACTCATCGCCATGCTGCGCCGGGAACTGCCGGCGCGGTTTGCCGAACTGCAGTTTTTCTTTCAACCGGCCGACATCGTCGACCAGGTCCTCAATTTCGGCCAGCCGGCGCCGATCGATGTGAGAATTTCGGGTCCGAATCAGGACGCCGCGTTTGCTCTAGCTTCGCAAATCGCGCGCGCGTTGACGCGGGTCGCGGGTGTAGTGGACTCGCACGTATTTCAAGTCCCGAACGCGCCGGCGTTGACCGTGAACATGGATCGCGCGCTGGCGACTCAGACGGGCGTAACGCAGCAAGAGGCGGCCAACAACGTGCTGGTGGCCACCAATTCGAGTGCGCAAACGGCGCCGAACTTCTGGGTGGATCCTCGCAACAGCGTGAGTTATCCGCTGGTGGTTCAAGTCCCGACCTATCGCATCCGCTCGTCGCAGGATCTGCAGACGATGCCCGTGACCTCGGGAGCCGGCGCGACGTCCGGGCAGCTATTATTGAATCTGGCGTCCTTTGGCCGCGAGGCGGTTCCCATGGTGACGTCGCAGTTGAATATTCGCCCGGTATTCGACGTGCATGCCGATGTTCAGGGGCGTGACCTGTATGGCGCGGCCCACGACATCGATGAGGTTTTAAAGGCGCATCGCCCTGACGCGTCGAATCCTTTGACCGTGACCTTGAGCGGCCAAGTGGAGACGATGCGCGAGAGCTATTCTGGCCTGTTCACCGGCATCGCACTCGCGATCGTTCTGGTGTACCTGTTTCTCGTCATGAATTTCCAGAGCTGGATCGATCCGCTGATCGTGTTGATGGCAGTTCCGTTTGCCTTAGCTGGCGTACTATGGATGCTGTTTCTTTCTCAAACCCCGATGAGTGTGCCGGCGCTGATGGGCACGCTCATGTGCATCGGTTTGACGACTGCGAACAGTATTCTGGTGGTCAGCTTTGCCAATCAACGTATGGCGGCGGGCGACGACCCATTGCGCGCGGCAACGAGCGCGGGGTACATACGGCTGCGGCCGGTGCTCATGACGGCAGGTGCAATGATTCTCGGCATGGTACCGATGGCGTTAGGCATCGGCGAAGGCGGCGAACAGAATGCGCCGCTGGGCAGGGCGGTGATCGGCGGCTTGCTGTTCGCGACGTTTGCGACGCTGATCTTCGTGCCCACCATGTATCGGTTGTTGCGCCGCCAACCGAGCGCTGTCACTGATTTGGACGTTAAAGGCAGAGCCAATGCAATCGCATGACCCAGACCATTCCGCCACTCCGCCGTGTCTAAGCGAGAAGCCGTCGCACAGCGAGTATCCCGACCATGTATCGCATACGGAACACGACGAGGTGTCTACGAGCTTCGCTCCGGAGACGGGCCGACGCACGAAGGCCGGCGTCGGCATTGCGGCAGCACTCTTGTTGGTCTGTTTCGTTGCCGTGATCGTGGTCCACTATTTCCACGCGCACGCCGTGGCGAAGGCTGGGGAGACCGCTTTTTCGACGCCGCCCCCCGTCGATGTGGTAATCGCCCGACCGGCGACGGCGGGACAGGATCTGGTCCTTCCGGGGGAGACTGCTGCTTGGTACGAAACGACGATTTACGCGCGCGTCAACGGCTATGTGGCGAAGTGGCTGGTGGATATCGGCGATCACGTCAAGAAGGGCCAGGTGCTCGCAACCATCGAGACACCAGAACTCGATGCCGAGTTGGAGGCCGCTCGAGCGCAACTCAGGGCGTCGGAGGCGCAGGTGGGGGCGCGAAAGGCGGAAGCGCAATTCAGCAAATCGACCAACGAGCGCTGGCGCGATTCCCCGAAAGGGGTTGTGTCCGAGCAAGAGCGAGAGGCGAAGAAAGCGGACTACGAAAGTTCTGAGGCGCGACTGTATGCAGCTAACGCGCAAGTCAATCTGGACAAATCCAAGGTCGATCAATACAACGCATTGGCTGAATTCAAACAGGTGAAGGCTCCCTTCGACGGGACCATCACCGAACGCAAGATCGACATCGGCAACCTGGTGACGGCCGGCAGTGCGACGACAACGACGCCCCTGTACCGCATGGCGCAGACCGACCCATTGCGCATTTTCGTGGACGTGCCGCAGAGCGCCTCCGGGGAATTAATGAACGCCGGCGCGCCTGCCGAGATTCGCGCAACCGGTGCAGTGGGCGGTGTCTTCTCGGGAAAAATAGCGCGGTCGGCGGAATCCATCAATGCGCAGGCGCGCACCATGCGAGTGGAAGTCGACATGCCCAATGCCAATCATGCGCTGGTGCCCGGAATGTACGTGAATATCGCTTTCAGGCTGCCGCCTCGAGGGTTGGTTGAAGTTCCTGCAGCTGCATTGATATTTCGCGCCAGCGGGACGCAAGTCGCGCAGGTCGACGCAAACGGCAAGATCGAATTTGAAAATGTCGTGATCGCCCGCGATAACGGCAGCTTGGTCGAGTTGGCCTCGGGTGTACAACCAGGTGACCGGCTGGTATTGAACATCAGCAGCCAAATAGCATCGGGTCAAACGGTGGCCGTCAACGAGCCCGATTCCGCCAACAAAACCCTTGGCGCGAAGCGCTGAAGTGTACCAGTGAAAGCACCACGGTTAGTCGTTCTTGGGTTAGTCGCCAGTTTGACCGCCTGTGCGGCGGGTCCGAGTTACCGCACCCCAAAACCTGATACGCCACCGAACTTTGCATCACAGGTTGCAGCGACTGCGCCCACGCCGGATTTGGCGACCTGGTGGCGCGCGCTGAATGACGAAGAACTGGACTCCCTCGTCGATCGAGCCGTCAAGTCCAACCTGGATCTGGAAATCGCGCTGGATAGATTGCAGCAAGCGCGCACTTACGAGGCGGTAGTGGTTGGACATGCATTGCCGGAGGTAGACGCAAGCGCCGCGGCAGGGCGTGGCACGGGAAGTGATCTTACCAAGGGGCGCGCCGATCCGGCGCTCAGATCCGCGGACAACGGTGCCGGACTGCAACAGATCAACGCGATTGCGGGATTTGATGCGGTTTGGGAACTCGATCTATTCGGCAAATTCCGCCGGGAGTTCGAGGCTGCAAGGGCTGANNTGCAGGTATCCTGCACAAAGCGAGCGATGTGCTGCGCGAGTCGCTGCGCATTGTCAATATTCGCTTTGAGCGCGGTATTACGAACGAACTCGATGTGGCGCTCGCGACTCGCGAACTCGCAACACTGGAAGCGCAGATTGCCCCGGTCGAGGCGGAGGCGAGCGCCGCGCAGTACACGCTCGCCGTGCTCGTCGGCGAGTATCCCGAGAAGATGGTTCAAGAACTCTCTAAACCCGATCTCATTCCATCGATGCCTGCACCCACCGCACCCGGAGTTCCGCTCGACCTGTTGAAACGTCGACCGGACATTCAGCAAGCGGAGCGCGAACTCGCCGCGGCCACCGCACGCATCGGTGTGGCAACCGCAGATCTTTTTCCCCAGGTCGCCATCATCGGTTCGATCGGCAGCCAGGCACAGGGTTGGGGGACTATCCCGAGCGTCGGTAAACATATTTGGTCGTTCGGACCAGGAGCGGTGTGGCCGCTTCTCGACTTCGGCGCGCTCGACGCGGAGGTCGACATTGCTCAATTGGCCGCTCGTGCGAGCATGGTGAATTACCGGAAAACCATCTTGAACGCCGTGCAGCAGGTGGATACGTCTCTCGATGCCTATGAAGCACAACAGATACGCATGGAGAAATTGAGCACGGCAATGATGGCGGGCGAACGGGCCGTTGATTTGGCAACCCGCAGATACAATCGGGGCCTCACTGATTTTCTCAATGTCGTCGATGCCGAGCGTCAGTTCTACGATCTGCAGGAACAGTACGCGACAGCGCAAGTCGCTCAGGGCGAACAATTCGTCCAGCTCTACAAAAGCCTTGGGGGCGGGTGGCAGAATTATCAAACCGTCCCGGCCATCCGGCGCCCTCAGCCAGCCATCGTCGCCGCGTTTAGACGCGTGCTGAGCAGTTCCGCGCCGTGATGCAGGCACGCCAACCGAGCGTGCGACCGAACTTAAGTTCAACCGCCTCGCAGGAACCAAGATGTGCTCCAGTGAGTCTATGTAGGCATAGAGCATATCTCGCAAACAAATCGAATCGGAGGAGGTAGGGCCATGGATAACGCGTTAGTAGTGCCGTCAAGGGTTCGGTCGGCTGGGTCTTTGATTGAACGAACCGTCGCCAATGACGATGCCTATTTGGAGTCCAACGATTCGGCCTTCTGTGCACTGACTGATTTCCGGCGTGAATATCCCATCACGGTGGAGGCGGACAGTTCTATCGATGAGGCATTCGGTGACATGAAGCGTCTGTCGGTTCATGCATTCCTGGTGACTCGCCAAGAAGTCGGAGACATTGAGCAACAAGTCGTCGGTCTGATCACTTACTATGATATCGAGCGAAGACGCCCGCATCGCTATCCGCGAACGGCCGTTTCCTGCGAGCGAAGCGATATCCGCGTGGATGACGTAATGACGCCCTGGAATGAATTACCGTTGGTCCAATACGAATCGCTGCAATCGCTCACAGCGTATGATCTTTTCGAGATGTTTCAGGGTACGGGCTTGACGCATCTGCTTGTCGTCGAAACTCACGGCGATGAGTCGGCGCTCGCGAGGGGCCTCGTGTCCCGGGCAACTCTCGCTAAGCGCCTGCGTCGCGCCAGTGTCGCTCCTTTGCGCTAACTTTTCATTCTTCGTTGCCAGTCACTGCTCAAGATCGCCCAACAGACCAAATCCTCCACCAGGCCGCCTTCGAAGACGCGCTTGCGCACGAGCCCCTCGCGCTCCATACCGATGCCGGCCAGCACGCGACCGGCCTTTGGGTGCCTACCGAGTTGTAAAGCGTAGACTCGATTCATGTTGAGGCTAGTCAACGCAAATTCCACGATCGCCGCGGACCACTCGGCGGCGTCGCTGTTTCGTTCCACACCGCAGCCCACCCAAAAGCGCAATTCTGCCTGACCTCGCGCATCGTCGATTTTATTCAGTCCCGCATAGCCCACGATCCGGTCATCGCCGCTTTTGAGGGCCGCCCAATGCAGCGCCCGACGCCCCTCCCACGCCGTTGAGTGCGAGGATATCCACATTCGCGCAAATTCCGTCGTGTAAGGATGTGGGACACCGATGGTCGTGTCAGCGATACGGTGTTCGCCTGCGAGAGCCGCCAGGGCTCCGACGTCCGCAAGCACGAAGGGACGAAATTGAAATCGCGAAGTGGTGAGCGTGGGATAGGCGCCGCCGGTAGCCACGACAACGGACGAAATTCTTGTTGGCATCGCTACTTCACGCTGTAATTGCGCCCTTCCAGACACGCCCCGTCGGCTCGAATGTAATCCGAGCGTTTCGCTGCGGTAGTGCCCGCAGATACCTTATTCGTCCCCGTTGTACCCGTCGACGCGTCAGCCGCCATTGTCGGATCAAAGCCGGCTTGGCCGACTGCCCAGCGATGACATTCCTCGCGATCACGCGCTTGTTGCTCGCTCGACTGCCCCGCTTTTGGATACATGAACAGTTCGCTCGCCATCGGCGCCTTCACTTGATCCGAAAGGCCAGCGGGGGGCTGGACGGTCTCGTATTGGGCAGCATCCCTGTTCCATTGGTAATAGACATCGTCGGCGTAGTAATAGGGCGCGCCATCCCACCAGTACGTGTCGTAATACAAGGGAAGAGTCGCGAAGAAGAGGCCGTATCCCAGTCCGCCCCAAGCGCCATAATAGCCGCCTCCATACCAGCCGCGGCGATAACCGCCACCGCCATGCCAACCCCCGCGGTAGCCACCGCCGCCACGAAATCCGCCGCCCCCGTGATAGCCTCCCCCACCGTGAAAACCACCGCCGCCGTGAAAACCACCGCCCCCATGAGATCCACCGCCACCGCCACCGCCAGAATGGGCGACGGCGGAACCGGAAGAACCGGCAGCGATCGCGGCCAGACTCACCCCGATGATCAAGAACATTCGTTGGATATTCATTGCGGCACCTCGAGTCATCGGCTCAACCTAACAGCAAGGGTTCAATTGCTTAAATCGAAATGTCAGTCGATGCACAGACTCTTTTGAATTTGACTGAGAACACCGCGTGTAGTTCCGGGCGTGGCTTGTCTCAATCGCGATCCATTACGTGCGCGAGCACAAGTCTTTAGCTACAGTGCGCGTGATCTAGGCGCGGTGCGTGTACGGTCGGACGAGCAGAGACTTGCATGAGAGTCTTTTAATGATGTTCTAACGAGACTCTAATGGGAATCGTATGAAGTGCTGAACTGAGGGAGTCCCTTTGCGAATACTCATCGTCGAAGATGATTGCAAACTGGCTGAATTCGTTGCTCGTGGGTTGCGCGCCGAACGATTCGCGGTCGACCTCGCAGGCAATGGCCGCGAAGGGGAAAGCTATGTCAACTCGAATGAATACGATCTGCTCGTACTCGACTTGATGCTCCCGCAATTGAGTGGCACGGAACTATTGCGGCGAGTGCGCCAATCCCATTCTTCCCTTCCGGTGCTTGTCCTGACGGCGCGCGACGCGATCGA
>PMMB01000062.1:0-857 GCA_003165495.1 Gammaproteobacteria bacterium
GCCGCCTTGATGGGCGCGCTCTCGAACCAGCCATCCAAGTAGTCTCCCGCGGATTTGACGAATAGATCCAGGAGTTCGCGGCGCATGGCCATATCGAGTTTGGCAATTCGTTTGCCCAATCGCGCACTGCGCAGCAATTCAGGAATCGCCTCGAGCCAACTACCGGCGGTGACATTCGGCGGCGTCTCGAGCACCAGGTCGCGCAGCACGTCGGCTATCACATCGAGGTGCTCGCCATAGGCCGTGAGCCGGGCGGCATCGCGTACGGAGAATTTCGCCACTTCTTGTTCGGTCTTGCCGGCGCCGATCTTCAGGTACTGAGTTTCGTCCAGCGGCAGAAAGTTGGCGAGCTTACGCTCGACAATGCGCAAGCCGTGCCGCGGCAAGTCCAAATCTCGGATGACCTTGGGATTGAGAAGCGACACGGTGTACGCGGCCACGGAATTGCGAAAGCCCGGATGAAATTCCTCGGTCACCGCTGCGCCGCCTACCACGCCGCGCCTTTCGAGCACGGTCACTTTGAGGCCGGCCGCCGCTAGATAGGCCGCACAGACGAGCCCATTGTGACCGCCGCCAACGATGACGACGTCACGCGGCTTTGAATCAACCACGGTTCTTGTGCATATCGTTGCGGATATTCCAGCCAGTACTTGGTGCGCATTCGAGGCGGCTTTCCGGAATGAGGTCGCGCATTCGGTGCGCAAAACTGCGCAAGGCTACTTCGGTGCGTCCCAGGGGACCCGGAGTGAAACTGCGCGATCCCATACCGGTCTGTACTCGTTCGATGAGCGACTTGTCCTCGAGGCTCACCCGACGATTGATACGCCAATTGAGATAGCGCGCCGCGCGCATTTCGC
>PMMB01000062.1:952-4975 GCA_003165495.1 Gammaproteobacteria bacterium
AAGTGCGGTGAATTCGGCAGCACGGCCTGGTACATGCGCTCCGACAGCTGCGAGGAGGGGACATCGCGGAGGTATCCCCACATTTTGTCCACCCAGGGCTGCGCCTCGACGCCGTAGCTCTGGCCGAATAAGCGCGTCAGGCCCGGGTGCGCCACCGGGATGTGCATGGCATCGGAATAATTGTCCGTCACGTTCTTCCAATTCACATGACGCGTGCGCAGGGTGACACGGCCCATCGGCTGTAGTTCCTCGAGGCGATAGGCCTTAAGTTCAGTCTCATACGGCGCGAGCATCTCGGCGACGCTCGGCAAGCCCGCTTTCAGGCGCACGAACACGAATCCCTTGTAGATTTCGCTCTCCACGGGCTTGAGCCCGTATTGATCGAGAGCGAAGTCGGCAAATTCCTTGCGGTGCGGTACGGCGGCGAGGCGACCGCCCAGGTCGTAGCTCCAGGCGTGATAGGGACACACGATTTTTCCGGGACAATGACCGGAACCGCCGTCCATCAGCCGCGCCGCGCGATGACGACACACATTGAAAAAGGCCTTCACGCCGTGGTCCTGGCCGCGCACCGCAACCAAGGGTTCGCCCAGGAAATCCAGCGTGTGGTAATCGCCGGGATCGGGTATGTCGTTGAGGTGGCACACCGGCTGCCACGACGTGGCAAATACCCGCTCCTTCTCAGCTTCCAGAAAATCCGCATCCCGATAGATCCAACCCGGGAGACTGAATCCTTCGAGGGTTGCGGCGGCAGAGCGCTGTGCTTGCATGTTCGAGAGCCCACTCAAGTCTTGTTGAACGCTAGTATAACAACAGCGAGCGTTCCTAACTAGCGGAGCGTCAGGCGCGGGGGGCGTTTCGGCGCAGCGGCCTTTTTGGCGCGCACAGTCCCCAAAAGCCGTGGAAAACCGCCGTTGCATAGAGCGTTGACCCAATCCTCGCACAGACCGATCGCCTCGCGAGGCTTGAATACCGTCGGGCTCAAGCTCAATTCGACCCATAACCCGTCGAGCAGCGCGGACAGCGCAATCGCCGCCGGGCGCAGCCTGAACGGCGGTGCCGCGCCTGAGTCCACGAGCTGACCCAGCAACGACTCTAAGACGGATCGGTACTTACCGTAGGTGCTGGAGTGCACCGCACGTATCTCGGCCGAGTGCGCCACCATGCTCCAAAACACCAGCCACACATTGAATAATTGCGGATCGAGGATCTCCGGAGCGAACGAAGCACGGAAAAAATTGCTCAATCGCTCGCGCGGCGAAACCGCCTTGTTTTCCGCCTGGCGGCGAATCGAGTCCAGCAAAGACAGAGCCAGGGTTTCATAGGTTTCTGCGATGAGGCCCGACTTACTCGGAAAATGATGGTTGATCAAGCCGATGGACACACCGGCCGCGGCGCTGATGCGCCGTACCGAAACGCCTTCATGGCCATACTGCTTCAGGCAGCGCAGAGTCGCATCCACCAATGCTTCACGGCGCACCGCGGGGGTTGCACGGTGGAATTTCGGTACATGCCGATTGGGTGCCATTTGCTTCCTTTTTTTCGGATTATACCGAAGCGCGGCCGAATGGGCCGGGGCGTGCGGCTACGGCGGCTGGTCGCTGACGAAGGCGCCGATTCGCTCGGTCACGTAGCGCCTGATGTCCAGGTTCCAGTCTTCCATTGGCGCGTAGTAACCCTGTGTGTGGACGCGTGACCGAATCCCATTCTGCACACCCTCGCACACCGCCCAATCTTGGCGGTTGACCAAATCCCAGAAATCCACGGCATCCGACGGATCAAAGCCGGGCTTGGCCATTTCATGGGCCTCGAACAGAAAATGGCAGGTGATATCGGTGCGTTCGGCGCCGCGGGGTTGCAGGATGAACGCCGCCACATGATCGCAGGCCACACTCAGCCACAGATTGGGGTAGACCAGTTCGCCCTTGTGTCGTACCTGTTCGTCCGCATCGAGGCCAGGGAAGGCGCGACGCGCGGTAGTCCCGCTATGCGTGAACGTATAGGCCCCCTCACGGTGCGGGATGCCACGATTCCAATCCAGATTGGCGCCGCCGGCCTCCCGGAACGAAGGCACCACTGCGCACAACTCCGGGTGAACTCCGGCGCAGTGGTAGCACTCGTTGTAGTTCTCGCAAAGGATCTTCCAATTCGCCGCAATTTCGTAACGAATGGTGGCGCCAACGCCCAAGTCGCCCAGCGGATAGCGTTGCAACCGATCCGGGATGCCGCCCAACTGGGCAGCCAGCGGTTTGGCCTCGGCCGGGGTCAAATTCAAGAAGACGAAGCCGCCCCAACTGTCGACGCCGACCGGATACAGATGGTAGTCCTGCTTTTTGAAGCCGGCGGCGGCGCTCAAGTGCGGGGCGGCGATGAGCGCACCATTGAGGTCATAAGACCACTGATGATACGGGCACACGATTCGGCCGAGAGTGATTCCGCCGGGCAGCGTTACTCCTAGCGCCGCTGTTTCCGCCGGGCTTCGGCAAAGACGCGAACCGCGATGCCGGCAGACATTGTAAAACGCCCGCAATTGTCCTTCGCGATTGCGCACCAGCAGGATGCTTTCACCAAGCACGTCCAATACCTGATGATCGCCGGGATTGGGCAATTCTTCCTCGCGGCACACCGCAAGCCACTCGCGGCAGAATATGCGCTCTTTTTCGGTCCGAAATACCTCCGTGCTGCGATACCAGCTGGAGGGCAGGGCGCGTTCTAATTGCGCGGCGTTCAAATGGGAAAGTCCCGTGNNGCGTGCACGATCGCTCCCGGTGCGAGCGCGTCGCCGATGCGCGTGACCGCAGCGATACCGGCGTCCTCAAAGTCCGACCCCCTCGCCACGAGCGCCGCATACAGTTCATCTCGAGGCTTGCGCATCCCCACGATGATCAGCGACCGGCAGGCCAGGCGCTTCTCGCTGCCGCTATACACATCCGCGATCGTGACGGCGTCGCCATCGAAAGCGGTCACTCGTTGGAGGGTATGTATCGGCACGTTTGCTTTGACCAGAGCACGATGAACCAAAGGTAGCTCATTGGTCATAAACGTCCAAGCAGATGCATTCCCCGCAGTCGTCACATACGTCACATTGCCTACCGATTTTGCCAGCTGCTCCGCGACGGCACCGGCCATGTAGTAGTTGTCGAAGTCGAAAACAACGACGGGTCCCTGCGGGATTACGCCGGCGGCAAGGTCATCGGGTGTATACACCCCCGGTCCATCGAGTTCGCCAACCGGAAACTCCAGGGTCGAAAACAACATCTTGGTCCAGCGCGCACCGGTCGCGATGACGACGTGGCGGTGTTCCAGTCCCAAGATATCGTCCACACCCAGCGCGCTTCCGGGGTACATATTGACGTTCGGTCTGCCCTGCAACTGTCCTAAACGCCAATCCGCAACCCGGTTCCAGGTCTTGAGTCCCGGCAGTCCGGTTTCAAAGCGCAGGCGGCCGCCGAATTCGTTTGCCGAATCCGCGATTGTGACGGTGTAGCCGCGCCGGGCGAGCGTCGTGGCGCACTCGAGCCCCGCGGGACCGCCGCCGACGATCAAGATGGATGAGTCGCTCGCCGGCGGCGCAAACCGTTCAGGATGCCAATCGCGGCGCCACTCTTCGCCCGCGGTCGGATTCTGGGTACAGCGCACGGGCACGCCGTCGTGCCAGCTCGCGATGCAGATGTTGCAGCCGATGCATTCGCGGATCTCGTGCTCGCGGCCCTCGTTGATTTTATTCGGCAGAAACGGATCTGCGATGGAGGGTCTGGCGCCGCCGATCAAATCGAGGATGCCGCGCCGTACTTGAGAGACCATTACATCGGGAGAAGTGAAACGGCCGACGCCCACCACCGGCCGTTTAGTCAATTGCTTGACGAAATTGACGATGGGCTCGTGGCTGCCCTCGGGGGAAAACCGCGAGGGTGCGCAATCGGTCGGGCTGGAATCCATTTTGACGTCCCAGAGATCCGGGACATCGGCGAGCAACGCCACCGTCTCGTGCGCCTCGGAGGCGGCATTCTTGCCCGGTCTGCC
>PMMB01000062.1:5051-11286 GCA_003165495.1 Gammaproteobacteria bacterium
TTGTATTCGGGCAGCAAAAATTCATAGGGCAGATAGCCCATGCCGGCGTAGACGTAGACGATATCGAACCCCGCCTGCATGGCGCGACGCGCACCGGCCGCCTGCCAGCGAAGCAGATCCTGGATGTCCGCGTTGTCCATGGTTCGCGGACGCAGATTGCCCATGAACCCCAAATGGGTCGACAGCCATGGCATGCCCGACGGCGACAGGGGCGCTATTCGACTGGTGCGGTTCAGTGTGCATGCGCCGCCATGCCACAGCTCGACCCCGGCCAATGCCCCGTGTCGATGGACGGCGTCGGTCATCAAGGCATGGGCGCGAATGTCCTTGTCGTCCCACAGAATCGCAAACGGCAGCGGCGAGTCGTCCGAGCTGGGATGGATCGACACCGCGCCGGTGCATACCACGCCCCAGCCGCCTTCAGCCTTGGTCTCGCGGAACTTAGCGCGCACCTGCGGCAGCGAATTGGTCATGCCGCTCGCGTGCGGCACTTGATAGAAGCGGTTCGGCGCCGTGACGGGTCCGATGCGCACGGGCTCGAACAGAACATCAAAGCGCGGATTGCGCGCCATGGCGGATCCCTAGATTGCTGCGGCTACTTGAGTGTGCGGAGAGTAATTGATCGATCGTACAGTAGCAACCCGTGCCCATGGAGCTGCGATGCGCCGCGCGCGCGGAGGATTGAACTTAGGCCGCGCGAAAGGCCCTAAAATCGAGACCGAGCGCGCTCGCCACCGCTTCGTGGGTCAACTGACCGGCATGAACGTTGAGGCCGCGAGCCAAGCCAGGGTCATTGGCGATGGCTTGCCGCCAGCCGTGATCGGCCAGCGCCCTCACATACGGCAGCGTGGCATTGGTCAGTGCAAAGGTGGACGTGCGCGGCACGGCACCAGGCATGTTGGTCACGCAATAGTGAATCACGCCGTCGAGAACATAGGTCGGCTCGGCGTGAGTGGTGGGCCGGCTGGTTTCGAAGCAACCGCCTTGATCGATGGCGATATCGACCAATACCGCGCCGGCCTTCATCGTTTTGACCATCGCGCGAGTCACGAGCTTCGGGGCCGCGGCGCCGGCGATGAGCACGGCACCGATGACAAGGTCAGCGTCGCGCACGAGATCTTCGATCGCATGCGCGGTTGAATACACGGTTTTCAGTTGACTACCGAAGATTGACGACAGCTCCCGCAGTCTTTTGACCGAGCGATCGACCACGGTCACGTCGGCGCGCAGCCCAACAGCCATCTCTGCCGCGTGAGTGCCGGAAACCCCGCCGCCCAGTACCACGACTTTGGCGGGCGCCACGCCCGGCACGCCGCCTAGCAGGACCCCGAAGCCGCCATTGGCCTTCTGCAAGCTGTTGGCGCCGACTTGCACCGACATGCGTCCCGCGACTTCGCTCATCGGCGTCAACAGCGGCAACGAGCCATCGGGCGCGGTGACGGTCTCGTACGCGATCGCGGTCGCCCCCGAGGCAAGCAGCGCCTGCGCTTGCTCGCGATCGGCAGCCAAATGCAGATACGTGAACAAGGTTTGCCCGCTGCGCAGTTGCTTACATTCCGAGAGTTGCGGTTCCTTGACCTTCACGACGAGATCGGTGGTCGCGAAAATGTCTTGGGCGCGTTGCACGATGACCGCGCCTGCCGATTGATAATGCGAATCCTCGAAGCCGATACCGGCCCCAGCGCCGCTCTGGACGCGCACTTGGTGTCCGGAATCGACGAGTTCACGAACGCCCGCAGGCACCAATCCGACGCGATACTCGTGAATCTTGATCTCTTTGGGGACGCCGATTTTCATAAGATCGCTCCGCTGGCCGGCCGTTGGGGGTAAGCGCTAGGGTACGTAAGCCTACAACTGGAAAATTGCAAAACCCGGTTCCAATCCCGGGGACTCTGGCAGAATATGGCGATAACAACCCATTCGAAGCAAGAAACTGCCGTTTCCCGGCAAAAGGCTACAGAATGAAATTGGATCGCTACGACCGCGCCATTGTCCGCGCCTTGCAGCTCGATGGCCGCATCACCAACAGTCAATTGGCCGAAAGCGTCAGTCTGTCCGAATCGGCGTCCCTAAGACGAGTTCGAGCCCTCGAAGAATCGGGCTTCATCGAGGGGTACACCGCTCTGATCAATCAGCAGAAGGCGGGCTGTCCCGTGAACGTCTTCGTCAACATCACTTTGGAACGACAGGAACAAGCGCATCTGCACGCGTTTGAGGAAGCGGCGCGCAAAGTCCCCGAGGTGATGGAGTGTTATCTCATGTCCGGCGAATATGACTATCTGTTGCGGGTGGTGTTGGCCGATACCGCCGACTTCGAACGGCTGCACAGTCAGCATCTCACGCGGCTGCCGAATGTCGCGCGGGTGCATTCCAGTTTCGCGTTGCGCACGGTGCAAAAATCGCGCGAGTTGCCCGTTCGCTAGATCATCGTGCGGAGTNNTCTTTAGGTCTTAGGCTTAAGCACCAGCGAGAAGTTTATTTTCACGGCGTCAGCCACCCACTCGGTGCTCTTCCAGTCGCCTTGCCCCGCCCCGAAATCCAGACGCTTGAGCTTGGCGCTCCCTACGAGCTTCGCGCCTGCGGCTGCTTGCGTGAACTGAAATTCGATCGGTACGTCTTTCGTCACGCCGCGCAAGGTCAGCGCACCGACAGCCGCATAACCCGCTGCGGTCTTGGTGAAGCTGCGAGTGACGTAGTGTGCCGTTGGCCAGTGCGCCACATCGAAAATGTCAGGCCCACGGATGGTCGTATCGCGATCCTTGTCCATCGAATCCTCGGAATTCAAATCGATCTGCACGTCGAAGTGCGAGCTCGCGAGAGCGTCCGGCGCGAACTCGACGGCGGCGGTGAATTTGTGGAACGCGCCTGTGAAATTCGCGCCGGCCTGAACCCCGACGAATTCCAAATGGCTTTGTTGGGGATCCGCGGAATAATTTGATACCGGATCAGCGGCGTTCACCGCGCCCGCTAGAGATACGGCGGCGAGCAGGGCCGCCGATGCCAAGAGGCGTTTCATCATGATCGTTTCCCCGATTTGGTAAATGGCAGCATGCGCAACAACACGTCGTCCTTGTTCCAAAAGTGGTGTTTGAGCGCCGCAAGAATGTGCAATACCGCAATGGCAAAAAGAACGTCGCTCAATAGGTGATGCGTCGAGCGCAATACGTTGAAGGCAGTCTCGTTCTTGCCGATGAGATTGGGCCAGGTGAATAACCCGAACCAACTGACCGAATAATTCTTGGCAGAGGACATCAACCAGCCGGTAATCGGCATCGTAAACAGCAGCACGTAGAACGCGATATGAGTGGTTCGTGCCAGCAACCGGCCGAGGGGCGTCATGTCGGAGGGCAATTCCGGGGGTGCGTTCTTCAGTCGCCACAACAGGCGCAATATCGCCAGCACCAGCACCGTCATGCCAAAACTCTTGTGTCGGGCGAGCAGCGCCAGTCTATGAATCCCATTCGGCAGACTGTCGGCCCACAGCCCAAGTACGAATTGATTCACGACCAACGCGGCAATGAGCCAATGAAATGTTTGCGCGACCGCGCTGTAGCGTGTCGGTGAACTTTGATTTGGCATACTTGAGGCTCCGCGCGCAAACTGCACTGCAGCGTAGTTTAGCAAGACAGCGGGGCCCTGCTCGTGTTCAAAAGTGTAAGTGTAGGTGCTCTGGCTCTGGTGCTGACCGCCTGCGGTGCGCTCAAGGCCCGTCACGCCGAGCCGCAACATCCCAATGAATCGGTTTTGCCCATGGACCAGCAGTTCCCGGGCAAGCTCTATCGCGTCGATGAAAGTCAATCCGAATTGCGAGTCCTCGTCTACCGCGCCGGTCCGCTGGCGCGCTTCGGGCACAACCACGTCATGGTCAATCGTGAGGTTCGCGGCGCGGTCAAACTGGCGGACACTGCGTCGGGGTTTTGGCTGAATGTGCCGGTCGCCGGCTTCGTGGTTGACGACGCGCAAGAGCGCGCCGATGAGGGAGAGGATTTCGCCTCTGACGTTCCGCAAGACGCCAAATCAGGAACGCTGCGCAATATGCTGAGCGCGGCGGTGCTCGACGCGGATGAGTTTCCGGTGATTACGATCAACTGCGTCGCCGTCTCGGGTCCGAACGGCGCGCCGGACTTAAGGTCCATGATCGCCAGCGTCGCAATCAGCGTCGCGGGACATGAGTCAAAAATCGACGTGCCATTTACATTGCAGAGCGATTCGAGTCGCCTGTTGGCAATCGGGTCGCTGCAATTGCGCCAATCGGACCTTGGGCTCAGTCCCTACAGTCTGATGCTGGGCGCGCTGCAAGTTCAGGATGCGATGACGATCAAGTTCAAAATCGTCGCGGCTCCGAGTTAGAGGGCGCGGCGCGAAATTACGCCTGCGTGCCGGAGGACAGCAGAATCGGCGTCCCCTCGGGCGCAACCAATGCTGCGGCAGGTGTTTGTCGGAGCGGCGACGGTATTTCGCCGGAGGGTGATACACCGATTTCGGCAAGTCGAACCAAGGTTTCTCCGACATCATCGACTTCGAACCTTAAGGTAGGGCGGCGCAAGTGCGAGGGGTCATACAGCCCCAGATCGATATAGTCACTGGTGCACGATACATGCGGCAGCGGGTCATCCCGATCGTCCATCCCGACAAAGCCGAGTTGCTCCCAGTACGCCTTTGACACATCGAGATTCGACGCCGGCAGCGCGATCTCCAGGAAATAGCCGCATAGCGATGTGTCGGTGCCGACCCGCTTGCTTGGAGAAAAAGTGCGTGCCTCGACGAGCCTGATCAACTGACCCGAAGGATCGAACCAGCCGACTTCGTTGAACACGTCATTGCCGAGACGGCGGTACTCGAATGCCAGTCCCAGCTCTTCGAGGGTGTCCAAATGCTTGAGTAAACCGGGCTTGACGAAAGTCATCGACGGCGCGGGGATATTCGCTTGATGCAGCCCGAGGCAAATCCTGCCGTCCGTCACGACTGCGTAGGGATGCAACCATGCTTCTCCGACTTGCGCATGGGAGAATCCGAGCCTGGTGTAGAAATCCAAGGAGGCCTGAATATCCGGCGTCGCGAGCGAGAACTCCAGGAACCGTCCGAGCACGGGCGCGCTAACTCACTCCGCCGATGCACAGGTACTTCATCTCGGTGTAGTCGAGAATTCCGTACTTCGAGCCTTCGCGCCCAATTCCCGATTCCTTGACACCGCCGAAGGGTGCCACTTCGGTGGAAATAATACCGGTGTTCAGCCCGACGATTCCATATTCAATGGATTCGGCCACCCGCCAACTCCGCGCGAGATCGCGCGTATAGAAATACGCGGCCAAGCCGAACTCGGTGTCGTTGGCCATGGCGATAGCCTCAGCCTCTGTTTGAAATTTAAACAGCGGCGCCACCGGACCGAAGGTTTCTTCGCGGGCTACCAGCATTTTGGCCGTCACCTGGGTCAGGATGGTGGGTTCGAAGAACGTTCCGCCCAGAGCATGCCGCTTGCCGCCCAACTTGACGGTAGCGCCCTTCGCCACGGCATCCGCGATATGTTCCTCGATTTTGGCCACTGCCTTGGCATCGATCAAAGGTCCTTGATCGGTGACACCGGCCAACCCATCGCCGACGCGCAATTTTCCCACGGCTTCCGTGAGTTTCTTCGCAAACTCGTCGTACACGCCGGCCTGCACCAACAGACGGTTGGCGCAAACACAGGTCTGACCCGTGTTTCGATACTTGCTGGCGAGTGCTCCCTGAACCGCGGCATCCAAATCGGCATCGTCAAAGACGATGAACGGTGCGTTGCCGCCGAGTTCGAGGGATATCTTTTTCACCGTACCGGCGCATTGCGCCATCAACTTCTTGCCGATTTCGGTGGATCCGGTGAAAGTCACTTTGCGTACGGTGGGGTTCGACGTCATCTCGCCGCCGATCGCGGCCGCAGATCCCGTGATGACGTTGAATACGCCCTTCGGAATCCCGGCTCTGTCGCTAAGCTCCGCCAACGCCAATGCGGAATACGGGGTCAGGGTCGCCGGCTTGCAAACCAGGGTGCACCCGGCCGCCAGCGCGGGTCCGGCCTTGCGCGTAATCATCGCGGCCGGAAAGTTCCATGGTGTGATGGCCGCGACCACGCCCACGGGTTGCCGCAGCACGAGAATTCGCTTGTCGGTTTGATGACCGGGGATGATATCGCCATACAGACGCTTGGCTTCTTCCGCAAACCATTCGATGAAAGACGCGGCGTAAACGATTTCTCCTT
>PMMB01000062.1:11315-19105 GCA_003165495.1 Gammaproteobacteria bacterium
GGCACCCATGTTCGGTATGAGTCCCAGCTTTTCGGTCGTGGCAGGGTTGTGTACGGCCAAGGTGCCGCCGTTGTCCGCGGGCGCCCAGGCGCCGTCAATGAAGCACAACTCGCGCAGCAGCAGAGGATCTTTGAGTTTCATAGCGCAAAGGATAGCGTGTTCATGAGTAGCGTCAACGTTCGAGAATGGCCGTAACACCCATGCCGCCGGCGGCGCAGATCGAGATCAGGCCGCGCTTGGCCTGATATTCATCGAGAATCTTTGCGAGCGTGGCGACAATGCGCGTACCGGTCGCGGCGAAAGGGTGACCTATCGCAAGGCTGCCGCCCTTCACGTTGAGTTTGGATCGATCGATGGTGCCGAGGGCACCCGGCAGTCTGAGCTTGTCGCGGCAGAAAACCGGATCGGCCCAGGCCTTGAGCGTGCACAGGACCTGTCCCGCGAAAGCCTCGTGGATCTCGTAAAAATCGAAATCCTGGAGTGCAAGGTGTGCGTCACTCAGCATCCGGGGCACGGCGTAGGCCGGCGCCATGAGCAAGCCTTCCTTCTTGTCGATGTAATCAACGGCGGCAACGGCGCCGTAGCTCAAGTATGCCAGCACGGGCAAATTACGCTCGCGCGCGTAAGGTTCGGACGCAAGCAGTACCGCCGACGCACCATCCGTCATCGGAGTCGAATTCCCCGCGGTCAAGGTGCCGGCGCCCGATGTATCGAATACCGGCTTGAGTTTGGCCAGTTTTTCGAGAGTCGTGTCGCTGCGAATATTATTGTCTTGAGTAACTCCGAGATACTCGCGCACCAACTCCTTGTAAAACCCTGAACTGTAAGCGGCAGCCGCCTTTTGATGACTTTCCAGCGCCAGTTGGTCCTGCTCGGCGCGGGTGATTCCCCAGGTCTTCATCATGAGTTCCGTACTTTCGCCCATTGACAAGCCGGTTCGGGGCTCTGCGATTCCCGGCAGAACGGGGCGCAGATTCTTAAGGCGCAAACCGAACCAGGGACCTACGCGTTCGCTCAACGTCTTGCCGCGATAACTTCGCAGCAACAGCTGCTGAAAGCTTTTGGGGTAGACCACAGGCGGGTCACTCACGGTATCGACTCCCGCCGCAATCGCGCAATCGATCTGGCCGAGAGCAATCTTGTTGCCGAGCGTAATCGCCGCCTCCAGGCTGGTGCCGCAGGCGCGTTGCATATCGAGCCCCGGCGTTTCCGCGGCAAGTCCTGACCCAAGCACCGACTCGCGCGTCAAATTCCATTGACTCGAGTGTTTCATGACTGCGCCCGCAGCGACGTCGTCCAGGCGCTGGCCCTGCAGTCCGTAGCGCTCAACCACGCCGCGCAGCGCGGCGGTCAGCATTTCTTGATTGCCCACTTGAGCGTAGGCGCCGTTTGCGCGTACAAATGGAATGCGCACGCCGCCGATAATCGCGACGCGTCGCGGACTTGCTCCGACCAACATAGGGCTCTCCCGTACAACCGTATAACCTAAGCATCGGGAATTATGAACCTACCTACCGGCTTATAATCGATTCATGACCCGATTTTCGTCTAAGGTTTCGTTGGGGCTCGCGTTTCTGGGACTCGCCGCCTGCGGCCGAGCGCCCGCGCCGACCCCCGCCCAAGTCACGAACTCCGTGTCACCCCACGACACCTTGAGTCGAATCGTCGATCGGTATTGGGATGAACATGTGTCCCCCGGCAATCCGCTGTCGCCGCAATTCCTGGCGGATTCCTTGGCTGTCGAACGCCGTTTTCTCGCCGAAGTTCTCGCCGTTCCGCGCGCCGGCCTGGACGCGGAGGCGAGGTTGACCTACGACATTTTCAAACGGCAGCGCGAGTTGGACGTCGAGGGCTTTACCTATCCGAGCGAGCTCTTGCCGGTCAATCCCTTCGACGGAATGCCGCAGCAATTCGCGCGCGCCGCCGCGGATATGGGGCAGCACCCGCCGAAGGCCGCCAAAGACTATGAGAATTGGCGGCTGCAGATCGACGACTATGTACGGTGGTCGCGGCAGGCGATATTCAATATGCGCGAGGGAATGCGGCGCGGCTACACCTCGCCACGGGTACTGATGGCACGCATGCTGCCGTTGCTGCAAGGTTTCGGCGAGGATACTCCCGCCAACGTGTTCTATGCACCGCTGCGGACCATGCCGGCGAGCATCCAGGAGCCCGAGCGGGCGCGCTTGGATCAGAGCCTCACCAGCGCGGTCAAGGACAAGCTGCTGCCCGCCTATCGCGAATTGCACGACTTCATTCAAAGGGAATATTTGCCCCGGGCGAGGTCCAGTGTCGCGTTGTCGGCACTGCCGCTGGGGCCGTCGTGGTACGCCTACCGGGTCAAACGGGCGACCACCACTCAATTGACGCCGAACGAGATCCACAGCATCGGCAGGGCGGAAGTCGAACGCATCCGAGCGCGCATGCTCTCACAGCCCGCGCGCGCGACGCTTGCGGGCGCGACGCTTGCGGGCAAGGTTCCGCTGTTGAGTGCGTACCAAGAACTGAAGGTGCAAACTCTTGCGGCTATGCCAACTCTATTCTCCGCCGTCCCACGAGCGGATTTCGAGATTCGTGCATTCGGCCCCTTTGGCCCGGCGACGAGACTGCTCGCCTACCAACGCGCCGCACCGGACGGTGCGACGCCCGCCATTCTCTATGTGAATACCGCACCGAGTGCGGTGCGGCCCGGGAACGTGGAGATCGCGAGTTTTCTGCAGGAAGCGATACCCGGACGGCACTATCAATCCGCACTTCAACAGGAGCGAGGCGACCTACCCAAGTTCCGGCAATTCGGCGAGGAACCGGCCTTCGCCGATGGCTGGGCTCTCTATGCGGCGTCCCTGGGCGAGGCACTGGGCCTGTACCGCGACGATGAAGCCAAAAGGGGCGCACTTTTAGGCCAATTGAAATGTGCGGTTGCGTTGGTCGTCGACACGGGCTTACATGCGAAGGATTGGACGCGTGCGCAAGCGGCCGACTATCTTCGAGCGCAGCTGGCGGTAGATGTGGACGATGCCGATCTGCTGACCGACCGCTTCGTGGCACTGCCTGGGGACGCATTGGCCTGCAAGATGGGCGAGCTCAAAATCCAAGCGCTGCTTACCCATGCCCGACAGACGCTGGGTACGCGCTTCGATATCCGCGATTTTCATGCCGAGATCCTCAAGGACGGGGCCATGCCCCTCGATATTCTCGAGGCAAAAATGACGCTCTGGATAGTGGGTCGACGCTGATGCGATTATCATTCTTCATCGCATTGCTCTTGTTCGCCGCCCCTGCGGCGCCCGCCGTGGACCTGGCACAGGAATCCGCGCAGCACGGCGACATCGAAGTCGCGGTGTTGCTCGACGCCGGAGAGCAGAGCGGCAGCGCCAGCGCATCTGTCAGAATTCACGCACGCCGCGAAGTGATCTGGTCGCTGATCACGAGCTGCGCGGAGGCGTTGCATCTGGTTCCGGGGCTCGTGGCCTGTGACGTGATGGAAACGGCAGCGGACCGGTCATGGCAACGGATTCGACATGTGATGGATTATTCCTGGTATTTACCCAAACTGACCTATGAGATCCGCGCGTTTTATGACCAGCCATCGCGCGTGTCGATCGAACGCATCTCGGGGGATTTGCGCGTCCTTCGAGGTTCGTGGGTATTGCAGGGCGACGGGGATTATACGATCGCGCACTACGCGGTCAATTTGGCGACGGGATTTTGGGTTCCGCACTGGATCGTGCGCGCGGCCCTGCGGCGCGACTTGCCGAAAATGTTGCGCGCGCTGCGCACTCGCGCGGAATTCGTCCAGAAGCAGAAACCGTGAGTTTGGACGCATCTTTAAGCCGGGTCGTCCTCATTGCGTGGATAGCGTCGGCGCTGGGCCTGACCGCCTGCGATCGCGAACGGGGACCGCCGCCGGCGCGGGTCAAACAAGTGTTCCATCTGAATCCGTACGAGAAGGACTTCGGCTATTCCCAGGCCGTGTTGATCGACAAAACGCTGTATATTTCCGGTTCGGTGGCCACGGATCAGAACGGACGTCTGGTGGCATCGGGCGATATGGCCGCGCAAATGCGCGCCGCTTACTCCAATATACGCCGCACGCTCGCCGCGCACGGGGCCGGCTTCGACGAGGTCGTCAAAGAGACGATCTATACGACCAACATGGACGCGTTGCTGAAAGCCTCCGATTTGCGGTTCGAGTATTACGACAAAGAGCGGCTGCCGACGACCTCATGGGTACAGGTGCAGCGTTTGGTGGATCCGGGATTCCTCGTTGAAATCGAGGTCGTTGCCGAGCTGCCGTAGATCGACGACAAGAGGATCGAGGTATTGCGTAACGTGGTTGATAAGAAATTCGAGCGCCGCCTCGCGGGGCTCATTAATTCCGGTGAACGAAGTGTACTGCGCGGCGGCCGCAAGGGCGTCGAAAAGGAATCGCTGCGCGTCTCGCCCGCCGGCGACATCGTGCAAACACGGCATCCCGCCGCTCTGGGCGCACCGCTTACCAACGAAAACATCACGACGGATTTCTCCGAATCCCTGATCGAGTTGGTTACCCCGCCGTTCGGCGAGACATGGGAATTGCTGCAGTATTTGTGCGATATCCACCAATTCGTGTATCGCCATTTGGATGATGAATTGCTGTGGGCGACGAGTATGCCCTGCGCTCTCGAGGGCGACGCGGGCATTCCGCTCGCACAATTCGGTACTTCAAATGTCGGCCGGATGAAGACCATCTATCGGCATGGTTTGGGGGCGCGCTACGGACGCATCATGCAGGCGATTTCCGGCGTGCATTTCAACTATTCTTTTTCCCCGCGTCTGTGGGGCGTCCTGGAGGACATCAATCAGTCCAAGCAGGCACGGCAGGCCTTCGTGTCCGAGCAGTATTTCGGCGTGCTCCGCAACTATCGGCGTTATGGCTGGATCGTGTTGTACCTGTTCGGCACGTCGCCGGCAGTGTCGAAAAGCTTTTTTGCGGGACGCGAAACCACCTTAGACAAGCTCGACGCGGACACTTTCTACGAGCCGTTCGGCACGTCTCTGCGCATGAGCGACATCGGCTATCGCAACAAGAATCAAGCGACGGTGAGCGTGTCGGTCAACAGCCTTGAGGAGTACGTGCGCGATCTTTCGCGGGCAATAAGCACGCCCTATCCACCGTACGAGAAGATCGGTGTCAAGGTCGACGGCGAATATCAGCAATTGAACGCCAACATCCTGCAGATCGAAAACGAATATTACAGCTTCATTCGGCCGAAACGAGTTGCGCGCTCCGGCGAGCGCCCTACCAAGGCATTGCAACGGGCCGGGGTGGAATACGTCGAAGTTCGCGCGCTGGATGTGAGCGCGTTCGATCCGGTCGGCGTCAATCAGAACAAGCTGCGCTTCTTGGAGGCTTTTCTCGCACTGTGTCTGCTGCGGGAAAGCGCACCGATCGGGCAGAGCGAACAGGCGAGCCTGGATGCCAATCACTTGTTGGTTGCCCGGCGCGGCCGCGAACCGAAGCTCATGTTGAAGCGCGAAGGGCGTGATTTTCCCATGCTGGATTGGGCGCGCGAGTTGCTCGATGCGATGCAAGGCCTGTGCGAACTGCTCGATCACGGCGAGTCTGCACGCCCGTATACGTCCGCCCTCGAACAACAGCGGGCGAAAATCGACGATGTCGAGCGCACGCCCTCTGCGCGGCTGTTGACGGAGATGCGGCAGAGCGGCGAATCGTTTTTTCAACTCGCCCAACGAATGTCGAAATTGCACAAGGATTACTTCCTCGGCCTGTATCCACCCAACGAGCGCCGTCTGGCGGAATTCGCCGCGGCGGCACAAGAGTCGCACGAGGCGCAAGCGCGCATCGAGGCCGCCGATAAGACGGATTTCGACACGTATCTCGCTCGTTACCTGGCCGATTGAGATGCCCGGACCATTCCTTGAGGCCGCGGGATTGCCGGCGAGTTTATTTAACATAACGCACGGTTTGGGCGCGAAGTTTTTTGCTCCAAAGAGCGGCACAGGTCGTTGAGCGCGCGCGCGTAGATGGGTACGGTGCAGTTCATGAGCGCCGATCGACTTCCCACAGCAGATCTACCGGACTCCCCGCAGGCCCGCCAGCTGCAGGCAGGGTTTGCGTGGCTGGCATTCTGTCCGGACCTCGAAGCGGAATTCCGGCGCGCTCATTTCGAAGAGAAGTTGGTGCATACGCGCGTGAATTTGTGTGTGGCGGTGGTCATTGCCATGGCCTTTTCCGTCATGGATTCGATACTCCTCGGCCCCGAGCTCAACCGCGTTCCCAGCATGATCCACATGCTCATCATCATTCCGACCCTGCTCATCGGTCTGGCGTCGAGTTTCGCCCCGCAACGCCATCGTATCTATCCACCGCTCGCGATGATCGCGTCGAGCATACTCGGCCTCGGTGTGGCAGCGATTCAAATCATCGCCATGCGGGGCGGTATGCCGATATTGTTTCCCGGCTTGATGTTGATCGTTATTTTCATCTACCTCATGGCCGGGCTCATTTTTTATCATGCGGTCGCCGCGAACGTGATCGTCCTGTTCGGGTATCTTGCCATGGGCACCACGCTACAGTTGCCGGGCCGCGAGTTCGCCTATGACGCGCTGGCGCTGGTCGTTGCCAATTTGTTCTGCGCGTCAGTCGTCTACTTGCACGAAAAAACCAGTCGTATGCGCTTTCTCGAAGCCTGTCTGCTGCGCGAAATGGTGGCGCGCGACGGTCTGACCGGCATACAGAACCGCCGCATGTTCGACCAGCACATTCTGCGCGTTTGGCAACAAGCCGTGCGCGCGGAGCAGCGTGTGGCGTTGCTCCTCGTGGATATCGACTGTTTCAAGGACTACAACGATCGCTACGGACATCAGGCGGGCGACGAATGCTTACGCGCCGTGGCCGTTACCTTGAGTCAGTGTGCGCGCAGACCCCTCGATTTCGTGGCACGTTACGGCGGTGAAGAGTTCGCGGTCGTGCTGTACGAAGCGAGTCGCGAATACGTCGCAGAGGTGCTGACGCGAATTCAGCGTTCCATAGCGGAACTCAATATTCCCCATGAGGCATCCCTAGTGGCCAGCCGGCTGACGGTGAGCATCGGTGCGGCCTTCATCCTGCCGAGCAGCAGTCGTACGCACGAAGGATTGATCCAACTTGCCGATGAAGCCCTGTATAGCGCCAAAGAACAGGGCAGAAACCGAGTGGTCGTGATGGAAGCCGAATACCACACCTTGAGAACCGGACGCTTCGAAAAACGTCAGCGCGCCGTCTAGCATCGCGCGGATTGCAGCGCTCAAGGCCGATAGACCGCGATTCGCGCCTCTTCGCCGGACTTTCTGCCGGCGCGAAACATTCCTTCTGAATTGAATTCCATGGCGATCTCGCCGCCGCGGTCGATCGCGATGACTCCTCCCTCGCCGCCCAGCTTAGGTAGTTCCTCGAGCACGACTTCGCCCACCGCTTCGCTCAAGGTGCGGCCGCCGAAGCGGATCCGCGAACAAATATCGTGCGCCACCGCGGCGCGAATGAAAACTTCCCCATGCCCGGTGGCCGACACGGCGCACGAGCGGTCGTCCGCGTAGGTACCCGCACCGATGATGGGTGAATCGCCGATGCGGTTATAGCGTTTTCCCGTCATGCCGCCGGTGGAGGTGGCCGCGGCCAGGCGGCCGTCGACGTCCAGCGCGACCGCTCCCACCGTACCTACGTGGGATATGGTCAGCGCCGACAGTCCGGCGTCGCCGCTGCGAATGCGTTCGAGCTGCCGCCAACGCTCCGGAGTGTGAAAGTAGCT
>PMMB01000240.1:0-2532 GCA_003165495.1 Gammaproteobacteria bacterium
GCCCTTGCTGCGCATGCTGCGGCCCGCCCAAGCGGTGCGCCTATTTTTCGAGAGTCGCGGTGCTGATGTCCGCGTCGTAGCCTTCACCGCCCGGCTTGCCGTCGCGGCCAAACGTGATGATGTCGTAGTCACGACCATCGGTGCCCGGACTGGCGTATTGATAGACGTTGCCCCACGGATCCTTGGGAAGTGACTTCAAATACCCACTCGCAGCATAGTTGGTGATAGTGGGGTCTGCCGGTTGTTTGACCAGCGCCTGCAGGCCCTGTTCAGTCGTGGGATATTTAAAGTTATCCAGACGGTACAGGTCCAAGGCCGTCTGAATGGCCCGAATATCGCTTTGCGCCCTCTTCACCTTCGCGACGTCGACTTTATCTATAATTTGCGGAACTACGAGCGCGCCCAGCACTGAGAGAATGACCACGACGACCATGATTTCGATAAGGGTAAAACCGCGTTGGGCGTAGCGCATAGTGTCCTCGATAATTCCTCGAATGATACCAAAATAAGGGCCACCGATGCCTCGCGACGCCGCAAATCGCTTCGCACAGATCGCTTCCGCACTACAATGGGATCGCGGCCGCTGGATTTGGCTGCTCGCCATTCTGCTGGTGTTGGACGCGGTGTTGGGTCTTGGCGACAGTGTCAGCCAACTCTTACGCTATGATCGCAGCGCCATTGCGGCCGGCGGATGGTGGCGGTTGCTCACAGCCCACATCGTGCATCTCGACGTACACCATCTGGTACTGAACGAGTTGGGTTTGGTGCTGATGTGGTCATTGTTCGCACAGGACTACGACGCCGTGGAGTGGTGCGCAATCGTGTTGGCCGGTGCGTTGGCGATCAGTTCGGGCCTTTGGTGGCTGAGTCCGCGCGTCGGCTGGTACGTCGGTGCGTCCGGGGTTCTGCATTCGGTGATGGCTGCCGGTGCCGCGAAGCACCTTGCGGAGCGCTCCTGGGATCGTTGGATCCTGGTTGTTGGTCTGTGCGCCAAGCTGGCCTGGGAGCACTGGGGCGGACCCAGGGCGCCCTTGATCGTCGTCGATGCGCATCTGTATGGGGCGTGCTGTGGATTCGTCGTTGGGGCTGCGCTGTCCTTCAGGATCGCTATAATTCGCCACCGCTCTCGCGGCTAGAGGCTTAAAGTTCATGTCACTCGCGTTTGTATTTCCAGGTCAAGGTTCACAGTCCATCGGCATGATGAGCGCGTTGGCGAAAGCTTCACCGGTGATTGAAGCGACCTTTGCCGAAGCCTCGGCGGTGTTGGGCTACGATCTTTGGCTGCGATGCCAGGAAGGACCGCTCGAATCGCTCAACTCCACGCAGTGCACTCAGCCGGCGATGCTGACGGCCGGTGTCGCCACCTATCGTCTGTGGTGTGAGCGCGGCGGCGCTCAGCCTAAATTAATGGCGGGTCACAGCCTCGGCGAATTCACGGCGCTGGTGGCCGCCCGCACCGTGGATTTCAAAACCGCCGTCGATTTGGTCAAGTACCGCGGCGAATTGATGCAGGCGGCCGTGCCGCCGGGTCAAGGCGCCATGGCCGCGATCCTGGGACTGGAGGACATCGATATCGACGAAGCGTGTAGCGAGGCCTCCCAGGGTCAGGTGGTGGAGGCGGTCAATTTCAACGCGCCCGGTCAGGTCGTGATTGCGGGTCACGCCACGGCGGTTGCGCGCGCCATTGCGCTCGCAACTGCGAAAGGGGCACGGCGCGCGCTGGCTTTGCCCATCAGCGTGCCCGCGCATAGTTCGCTCATGCAGCCGGCGGCGGAGAAGTTGCGCATACGGCTCGAGAGCACCGCGTTCACGCCGGCTTCCGGCGTCGCCGTGTATGGAGTCGACGTCAAAACGCATACCGGCGCGGCGGACATTCGCGCCGGTCTCGTCAAACAGCTGTATACACCGGTGTATTGGGCGGCGACGGTGCGTACGATGATTGCGGCAGGCGCGACCCAGATCGTGGAATGCGGTCCGGGCAAAATATTGACGGGTTTGAACCGGCGAGTCGATAAGAACCGGGACCTCAAAATGACTGCGCTGGAGGATCCTCAGGCCCTGGACGATGCGCTCGCGACGGCAAAACTCTCATGACGGTCACACTCTAATTGGGGATGGGCAGATGCTGAATGGAGAAATTGCCTTGGTGACCGGCGCAACGCGCGGCATTGGCGCGGCCATCGCCGCGCGCCTCGCCGACGATGGGGCCCGAGTCATCGGAACCGCCACGACACCGGAGGGGGCCGCGCGAATCAGCGCGAGTCTGGCGGCGCGCGGCGGACGCGGCGCGGTTCTCGACGTGGTGAAACAGGAGTCGATCGCGGCGGTGCTCGAGGACATTGAAGCCAAGGAAGGGCCCGTCGGCATTCTTTGCAACAACGCCGGCATTACGCGTGACACTTTGCTTTTGCGTATGAAGGAAGAGGATTGGGACGCCGTGCTCGACACCAATCTGGCCTCGGTATTCCGGCTGTCCAAGGCCGTTTTGCGCGGCATGATGAAGGCGCGTAAGGGCCGCATCGTCAGCATCAC
>PMMB01000240.1:2628-15638 GCA_003165495.1 Gammaproteobacteria bacterium
GGCTTCATCGACACCGACATGACTCGGGCCTTGGCCGAGGCGCAGCGCACCGCCTTGAACGCCCAGATACCCTTGGGAAGACTGGGCCAGCCGGCCGACATTGCCGCGGCGGTGGCGTTTCTCTGTTCCCCCGACGCTGCCTACATCACCGGCGAGACCTTGCATGTGAACGGCGGAATGTACATGCCCTGAAGGTCCATGGGCCCTAACTCCTCCGGGTTTGTCAAGACGAACGGGGGAGGTCGGATGGCAAATGTGCGTTCAAGGTAGCCGCCGTCGCCGTGTTCACATAAAATACGCGCCCTGTCGATTCCTTAAGGCTGGTCGCGGGCTTAAGTTAGTTCAATGCACAAATACAATTCCGAGAGGACACCATAACGATGAGTACTGTTGAGCAGCAGGTTAAGAAGATCGTGGCCGAACAGTTGGGCGTAAAAGAAGAAGAAGTCACCAATGACGCCTCGTTCGTCGACGATCTAGGTGCAGACTCGCTGGATACGGTTGAACTGGTGATGGCGCTCGAGGAAGAATTCGAGACGGAAATTCCCGACGAGGACGCCGAAAAAATCACCACGGTTCAGCAGGCCATCGACTATATCAATTCGCACAAAGGCAAGGCCTAAACCCCATTGGGTCTAGCGTGGCATTGCCCTGACGCCCTCAAAAGCGCAAGGCGGACTATGCAAATCCTCGTGAGGAGTCGGCGTTGAGCAAACGACGCGTCGTCGTTACGGGTCTTGGAATCGTCTCGCCGGTGGGCAACGACGTGGGGAGCGCGTGGGCCACGATCCTCGCCGGCCGCAGCGGCATCGATATGGTGGCACGTTTCGATACCGCCAACTTTCCGACCCATTTCGGCGGTGAGATTCGCGAGCTGAATCTCGAGCCCTACATGAGCACGAAAGACGCGCGCCGCATGGATGCCTTCATGCAGTACGGGGTCGTCGCCGGCATGCAGGCCATGCGCGATTCGGGGTTGGTGGTCACCGAGGCCAATTCCGATCGCATCGGCGTGCTGATGGGTTCTGGAATGGGAGGACTCGAGTCGATCGAGCAAACCTACGACAAGTATCTCGAGACTCACTCGCCGAAGAAAGTGTCGCCGTTTTTCATTCCGGCCAGCATCATCAATCTGGTCAGCGGACACCTGTCGATTGCATTCAACGTGACGGGTCCGAATCTCGCCATCGCCACGGCTTGCACGACCTCGACCCACTCCCTGGGGTTGGCCATGCGTCTCATTCAGTACGGCGATGCGGACGCGATGCTGGCCGGCGGCGCGGAAATGTCGACCTGCGTCACCGGCATGAGCGGCTTTGCTCAGGCCAAGGCGCTGTCACAACGCAACGACGATCCGCAGGGCGCCAGCCGTCCCTGGGACAAGGACCGCGATGGTTTCGTCATGGGTGACGGCGCCGGCGCCATGATGCTTGAGGAGTACCAGCAGGCAAAGGCCCGCGGGGCGAAGATCTATGCCGAGATCGTCGGGTTCGGGATGAGCGGCGATGCATTCCATGTCACCGCTCCGCCCGAGAACGGCGAGGGTGCCCGCAAGGCCATGGCCAAGGCTCTCCTCGATGCGCAGTTGAATCCCGACCGAGTGCAATACGTCAACGCGCATGCCACCTCCACTGAATTGGGCGATCGCGCGGAAACTACCGCGATCCGCCGAGCCTTCGGCGGAGCCGCCGACAAATTGGCCGTCAGCTCCACCAAATCGATGACCGGCCATTTATTGGGGGCCGCCGGAGCCGTCGAAGCAATCTTTTCCGTGCTTGCATTGCGCGATCAAGTCGCGCCCCCGACCATCAATTTGCATACGCCGGGCGAGGGCTGCGATCTCGATTACGTTCCGAATACCGCGCGTCAAATGTCGATCGAATACGCCCTTTCCAATTCTTTTGGGTTCGGTGGCACCAACGGTTCGCTCATTTTCCGCCGATCTTGAGCCGCTGACTCTCGTCGAGAAGTTTCCGGCCGCGTATCCGGGACTTCTCGAGAGCGGTGCCGGCGCGGATGGGGCACGCGGCGGCCGGTGCAGCGGCAGCCGGTTCGACATTCTGCCCATGGCCAGCGGCGAGTGTTTGCGGCTGGGCCCGGATGGGCGCTTGTCCGGTCCTTACGCCGGCGCAAAGGGCTTTCTCGCTGCCCTGGAGAATTGGTGGGCCGCGTTGCGCGCGCCCGAGTCAGGATCCCCCCTGCCGTTCACCGGCGGCTGGCTGCTGTACTTGGGCTATGAGCTGGCGTCGGAAATCGAACCGCGGCTAATATTGCCGCGAAGCACCGACCCCGTTGTTGCATTGGCGATCCGTGCGCCGGCGGCTTGGATTCGTGATCGAGCGATCGGGCAGGCCTGGCTCGTTGCCGAATCCGGGTTCGAAACCTTGCTCGACGATTTTGAGAATCGTGTGCGGGGGTTGCGCGAGCCGGTGACCGCGGGCGGCGCCGCATTTCTCGTCGAAGAGGACGAACCCGCAACGTTTCTCGAATCCGTCCGCCGAGCCCTCGAGTACATCGCGGCCGGCGACGTATATCAGACCAATTTGTCGAGAGGTTGGCAGGGCAGAGCGACGCCGCCGGTCGACCCGGTCTGCATCTACCAGCGCCTGCGTGCCACCAATCCCAGTCCGTTCGCGGCGCTGCTGCAATACGACGATTTTGCTTGCTTAAGTTCCTCGCCCGAGCGCCTGGTATCCATTCGGGGCAACACCGTCTCCACTCGCCCGATCGCCGGGACTAGGCCGCGCGGCGCCACTCCGGAGGCCGACGCGGCGCTGGTCCGATCGCTGTTGGACAACGAAAAAGAACGCGCCGAACACGTCATGTTGATCGACTTGGAGCGCAACGATTTAGGGCGGGTATGCGTCGGCGGCTCGGTGCGAGTCGACGAGTACATGAGCGTCGAGACCTACGCTCACGTGCATCACATCGTCTCGAATGTGAGCGGCCGATTGCGCAACGATGTGTCGCCTATCGGCGTGGTCCGCGCGCTATTTCCCGGTGGCACAATAACGGGATGTCCCAAGGTTCGCTGCATGGAGATCATCGCCGAACTCGAAGGAGTCGGGCGTGGGGCCTACACCGGTTCCATCGGATATTTGAACCGCGATGGCAGCTGTGACCTCAATATATTGATTCGCACCATCACCGCTCAGGGCGGACTATTCAAGTTTCGTGCCGGTGCCGGAATAGTGGCGGATTCGAACCCTGCGCAAGAATTGGCTGAGACGCGCGCGAAGGCCGAGGGGTTGCTGCGCGCGCTGGCAGCGCGCCTGTGAACGCATGGATCAATGGTCGGAATAGCACGAGGATCGACTATCGCGATCGAGGATTGCAATACGGCGACGGCGTTTTCGAAACTATGCGGGTACGCCGCGGTCAAGTTCGGCTCGTGGAATATCACCTCGAACGGCTTTACGCGGGCTGCAGGCAACTTAAGATCGCGGGCCCTTCACTTCTCGCGTTGCGTCGGGAACTCGTGCGGATCGCCGCCCTGCGCAGCGAAGGCGTATTGAAGCTGATCGTCACGCGGGGCAGCGGCCGGCGCGGCTATCGGCCGACTGGCCGCGAACGATGCACGCGAATTATCGCCCTGCATGCCTTGCCGAAGACCGTTCTCACAGACGGACCGACGCCGGTGCGAGTACGGCTGTGCGCGACGCCGCTGGGCTTGAATCCCCGTCTTGCCGGTCTTAAGACCCTCAATCGCTTGGAATCGGTGGTCGCTCGCGCCGAATGGCAGGATGCTCGGATTTGGGAGGGATTGATGCTGGACGTGGACGAGAACATCGTCTGCGGTACGATGTCGAACTTGTTTCTGAGAAGTGGATCCTCCCTGATGACACCGGTGCTCGATCGTTGCGGCGTAGCGGGAGTGATGCGCCGCTGGATCCTGGAAACGGCAGGCGATCTGCGCTTGAATCCGGTGGAGCGCCGCATACGATGGCAGGACTTGAGCGAAGCCGAGGAGGTGTTCATGAGCAACGCCGTCGTCGGATTGAGATCGGTCGGGGTGATCGAGCGCGGGAGGGAACGGTTGCGGCACTCGGCGTTCGAGACGGCGAATCGGCTCCGTAAGCGGTTGGATTTATTGTGAGCCGCCTGTGGCGCTTGGGTCTTGTATTATGCGTGTTGCTGATTGGTTCGGGCGCCGTCGCTGTCGTTTGGTTCGGCGTCCGCAGTCTCGACGAGCCGTTGCGGATCGCGGCGCCCGTGCGATTCAAGGTAATTCCAGGCGCGAGCTTCGCCCGGGTCGCGGCGGAATTGGCGGCACAGGGTGTCATTGCCAACCCACGGGCGTGGGTCGTATTCGCGCGTTACTCTCATCTCGCGCCTGCGGTCAAAGCGGGAGAGTATGAAATTCAGCCAGGAACGACACCACGCGAGCTATTGACGAAAATGGTGAACGGTCAGGTGCTGCTGCATTCTTTCACCATTGTCGATGGCTGGAGAGTGCAGGATATGCTCGGCGCCTTACGGCGCAATCCAGATATATTCGCCACCTTGGCCGACAAGGCGCCGAATCTCATGGAAAAGCTTGGTCTCCCCGGCATCGATGCTGAAGGTCAATTCCTGCCTGAGACGTATCGCTTCGTTGGGGGCACTACGGACATCGATCTGCTGCGTCAGGCCCACACCGCGCTTGTCAGAGAGTTGGACTCGGCTTGGATGGATCGTGATCCCGGCCTGCCGCTGCAAGACTCCTATGAGTTATTGATCATGGCGTCAATCGTCGAAAAGGAGAGCGGCTTGCCGCAAGAGCTTAGGCTTATCGCCGGTCTGTACCTGCACCGTCTGGCCATCGGGATGCGGTTGCAGGCCGATCCCACGGTGATCTATGGGTTGGGGGATCGCTACGACGGTGACATACGCACCGTGGACCTGCGCACCGATGGGCCCTACAACACCTATACGCGCGTCGGGCTGCCGCCCACGCCCATTGCCTTGGCCGGCGCCGCAGCGATTCGAGCGACCTCGCATCCGGACAAAACCGATGCGATTTACTTTGTCGCGTCGGCCAAGGGCGATGGCAGTCATGTGTTTTCCTCCACGCTGCAGCAGCACAACGCAGCCGTCGCGTCCTATCTAGCGCATCAGCGTCAGAAGGCGGCGGGGGACAGGGTCCGATGAGCGCGATCCCGGGGCGATTCTTGACGATCGAAGGGATCGAAGGAGTCGGCAAATCGACGCAGGTGGCGCGGTTGTCAAAAGGCTTGAGCGAGCGCGGCATCCCGCATGTGGTGACGCGCGAGCCCGGAGGCACGCCGTTGGCAGAGAGAATCCGCGAGATCGTGCTCAACTCACGCGATGAGACCCTCCCGCCCACCGCGGAACTGCTGCTCATGTTTGCCGCAAGGGCGGTGCATTTGACCAACCATGTGGAACCTCAGTTGAGTGCTGGTCGATGGGTGCTGTGCGATCGCTTCATCGATGCCACCTATGCTTATCAGGGAGGCGGTCGCCGGTTAGGAATGGACAACATCCGGCAGCTGGAAACCATGGTGCTGGGCGCACGCCGTCCTGATCTGACCGTCTTGCTGGATGCGCCGGTGGACCAGGCATTGCGGCGCGCGCGGCAGCGCAATGCCGGTGCTGCCGCGGATCGCTTTGAAAGCGAACGCGCCGATTTTTTCGAACGCGTCCGTGAGGCGTATCTTTCACGCGCGGCGGCCGAGCCCAACCGAATCGCGGTAGTCGATGCGAGCCAATCCGCCGATCTGGTCGCTTTACGAATCCTCAAGCTGCTCGAGGCGCGATCATGGATTTCTTGAGCGCCGATTCGCTGCCCTGGCTGCACGGCGCGCAACAGCGCCTGCGCGCGTCGAACTCTGCGCAGCGGCTGCCACATTCGCTGTTGCTGCTGTCGGCCCCGGGACTTGGCGCGGAGCAACTGGCGAATTGGATCACCGCTCTGGCGTTGTGCGAGTCGCTTAGGTCCCGTCCGTGCGGCGTGTGCGCATCTTGTCAGTTGCTGCGATCGGACAGCCATCCGGATTCGCACGTCGTACGACTTGAAGAGGATGCGCACCAAATCAAGGTCGACCAGGTGCGCGAATTGATCGAGTCGTTGTCGCTCAAGAGCTATCGCGGCGGTTATAAAGTGGGCGTCATCGAAGGCGCCGAGTCGCTCAATGCCAATGGCGCCAACGCCTTCTTGAAAACGTTGGAAGAGCCCACCGCGAACACCGTGTTGATGATGATTGCGAGGCCTAGTCATCGGCTGCCGGCGACCATCGCCAGCCGCTGTTTGCGATTGACGTTGTCGCCGCCCCCGACGGAGGTCGCCATCGCATGGCTCATGGCGCATGCCGAGCCGCACGCTGCCGAGCCGCACGCTGCCGCCCGGCAATCGTGGCATGCTGCCTTAGGCCTGGCCGGCGGCGCGCCCCTCCTGGCCTTGGAATTGGATGCCGCAGGGGTGGCGGGTCTCGATACGGAGATGCAGGAGTCTTTGAGGCAGCTATCGGCCGGCTCCGTGGACGTGACCCTGTTGGCCGACCGCTGGATGAAATCCGATCCTCAACTGCGCATCACTTGGCTTGAGAACTGGATCACACAGCGCGTACATGCATCCCTCGGCGCCGCCCCTTCGCATCAAAGTGCGGAACCGGTCTGCTTGCCTGCCGCTTTACTTAAGCCCAAGATAAGAGCCCTATTCGAGCTTCTGGATGCCGCCCGTGAGTTGAGGCGTCTTGCATCGACCGGCATGAATCAACAACTGGCGCTTGAGGCCTTGCTGCTCGGTGGCCGGACCGCGCTGGCGAACTAAGGCTTTTCGTGGAATGGTAGGAATTGCGAAGTCCAAGTAATAAACCGGGTTTGCTGACGCTTACGATCAAGGATAAGAGCGCGCTGTATCTCGCCTATATGCCTTTCGTAAAGAACGGCGGTCTGTTCATTCCGACGAACAGCAATTATCGTTTGGGCGACGAAGTGTTCATGCTGCTGAATCTGATGGGAGAGGAAGAGAAACTCCCGGTCGCCGGTCGGGTGATCTGGATGACCCCCAAGGGTGCGCAGGGCAAGCGTACCGCCGGCATCGGCGTGCAGTTCAGCGATCAAGACCGCGGCAACACCCAAAAGAAAATCGAGAATTATCTCGCCGGTGCATTGGGCGGCGACAAGCCCACGCACACGATGTAAGGGTGCCTACTTAAGGCTTCGCGGGTGCGTTCTGCGGAATCACCTGAATGTAAATCGACTGTGTCGGCGGTGGTGACGGGCGAGCTGCATGCAGCGACTTGACGAAATACACCGCCAAGGCTAAAGCTAAAATTCCGAACACCAGGCCTACGCCCTTGTGTCGGGCGAGCATCGACAGCGGCTTGTACTGCTGTATCGAGCCTGGCTCGGGATAGCCGGTCGATTCCTCTCCACGAAACGATCTAGGCACGGCGGGCTTCAACCTCGGTGCGAGCGGGCGGCCTCGGTGGCTGCGAGGCCACCCTTCAATACATAGGCTTCGAACCCACGTTCGCTCAAAATGTATGCCGCTGCGGAACTGCGTCGGCCCGTATCGCAGCACACCACGTACTGGGTGTTCTTATCCAGGGCATTGAGCTTCAGGCGAATGAAATACAGCGGAATATTGACCGCGCCGTCGATACGGAAGTTTTGGAATTCGCTCGGCAGCCGTACGTCCAGCCACTTGCCGCCGCCGGCCACGATTTCGTTGGCCTTGTCTTGATCCACCCATTGCAATAGAGGTTCGTTGAGCAGGGTCTGAAAATCATTCTTGCCGAGCCGCATGAGCGTTCCGTCGGCGAACATGGTTACTGTTGCGTTGCGCTTCGCCTCGGCAATCAGGGCTTCCTCGCCGAAGCTGTCGCCCGGACCCAACTCGGCGAGCTTGATGCCTTCCTTGTTCAGCGGCGTCTCACGTGTCACGACGCATTTACCTGCCACTACGACGTAGAAGTAATCGCCCTCGGTTCCCTGCTTGATGACGACATCGCCCGCGCGATAGTTGATGCGCTGCATGCGCATGAAGATCGCCTGGATATTCGCCGGAGGGATGCGGTGAAATGCCTTGGTTTGCAACAGCGTGGTCATCCAGTCGCCGGTCACATCGAGGCCATCTCCCCGCAACTCGGCAACCTCGTACTGGCCGGTCTGATCCCAAGTCAACAGCACGTCGAGTAAATCGCTGTCGATCATGATGTACTCGAGATCGACCGCCGCACGCGCGGTAAACTTTCGCGGCAGACCCGGAGCCAGTGCCGCACGCGCTTCGGGTGTGCCGGCGCGTATCGTGCCGATGAGTTTATCTTCCGCCCGCAGTTCGACGTTGCCGGCTACAAGGTAGAACGTGCGCTTATCCGTATCGCCTTCCTTGAATAGCACACGTCCGGCGCTCAATGAGCGAATGTGGGTCTTGCGGGCGAGCGCGTGCAGGTTCTCGGCCTTCAAACCGTCGAGCGGCGAGAAAGTTCTGAGTACTGCGAGTTCGAGAGGTCGTTCATCCATCGAATAATTCGCCGGCGCCTATGGTTTCAACCCCATGATTTTGGGTGCGAATCCTACCATATGCGACGGTAGATCCGATCACGTGTGGGTCACAGAGAGTGACGGGATGGGCTTTGGAGTTGCTGCCAACCCGGGTCCGGTCGAAAGCGCTCGCCATAGCGCTGGGCGAGTTCCTCCAGCCGCGCGGTGACGTTGGCGATGCCTCGCGCTCTCGCATATTGCAGCGGGCCGCCGCGAAAAGGCGCGAAACCGGTCGCAAATATGGCGCCTGCGTCCAGTAAATCGGCATCTTCTATGACTCCTTCGCGCAGGCAGGCCACGGCTTCGTTGAGCATGGGCAATATCAACCGGTCCTCCAGATCCGCCGGTATGGCGAATTGCGGTGCGTCAGGCTTGACCGGCTTGCCGTCCCGCCACACGTAGAATCCTTCGCCGCTCTTGCGGCCGAATTTTTTTTGCTCCACCAATTTGACCAATATATCGGGCACGCGCCGTTGCAGCGCGTCCGCGAGAACACGGCCAACGTGCAGAGAGACGTCCAAGCCGACCACGTCGGTCAATTCGATCGGCCCCATGGGCATGCCGAACGCCTTACCGACACGGTCGATGACGGCGGCGGGAATGCCGCCTTCCAGGGCGAATAGGGCCTCGTTGACATAGGGCGTCAAAATGCGGTTGACGACGAAGCCGGGCGCGCTGTTGCACGGCAGCGGCAGCTTATCGAGCTTGCGGGTGAATTTCAGCGCGTTTTGCACCACTTGCGGTTGCGTGCTCGTACCCTGCACGATTTCCACCAACTGCAATTGCGCCACGGGATTGAAGAAATGGATGCCAACCAGGCGGCTTGGATCCCGAAGCTTCTCGCACAAGGTCTCGATCTTGATGCTCGAGGTATTGGTGGCGAGGATGGCGTTCGGTTTGAGCTTGGGCTCGAGCTCCGCGTACAGGGCACGCTTGGCGTCGACATTCTCGAAGATGGCCTCGATGACGACATCGGAATCGGCGACGCCGTCGCCCTTCACGTCCATCCGTAGTCGCGCGAACGCGGCGGCGGCCGCTGCGGGGTCTTTGAGCCGCTTGTCGAAAAAGACCTTGGCGCGGTCCATTGCCGGTTGAATCAATTCCAGGGAGCGATCTTGCAAGGTGACCGTCATGCCGCGAAACGCCGACCACGCGGCGATATCGCCACCCATGACACCGGCGCCGATGACATGCACATGGCGAAAATCGGCAGGCGATTTTCCGCCCAAGCTTTTGAGCCGATCCTGCAACAAGAACACGCGTACCAGGTTGCGTGATGTGGGAGTGCACATGAGATCGCTGATGGATCGCGCCTCCGCTTCATAGCTCTCGGCGCCGGCGGCGCCATGGCGTTGCCACAGATCGAGAATGGCGTAGGGCGCAGGGTACTGATCGCGCCGCACGCTATGTCTCAACGTCGCGGCGGTTTGCCTCGCGATGAACGGGCGTACCCAACCGAAGTTCAAGAGTTTGTCGACGAAGGGAGCCGTTGCTTTCGGCGGCGACGCCAGCAGGCGTGACTTGGCGCGCTCGAGAAGCGCAGGCGGAGGTACGAGTTCGTCGATCAAACCCACCGCGAGCGCGCGCGATCCCTTGTACGGTTTGCCTTTGAGCATGAGATCGAGGGCGGGGCGCACACCGATGAGTTGCACGCTGCGCACCGTGCCGCCAAATCCCGGATGGAGGCCGAGCAGTACTTCGGGAAAGCCCAAGGACAGCGTGGCGTCGTCCGCAGCCACTCGATAGGTACAGGCGAGTGCGAGCTCGAGGCCGCCTCCCAGCGCGAAGCCGTGCAGGGCTGCAATGCTGGGGCAGGGCAGATCCTCGAGCGTTTGCAGGACGGCCTGTCCGGCGCGCACCAGCTCATAGCCTTCCTCGGGGGTGCGGATCTTCAAAAATTCCTTGATGTCGGCGCCCGCAATGAAGCCGTTTGCCTTGGCGGAGCGGATCACCACTCCGGCGGGCTGCTGCGCAGCAACGTCCACGAGCTGGGCGGCCAGATCGCGTAGAACCGCGGCGGACAATACGTTGGTCGAGGTTCCGGGCGTGTCGCACACCAACCAGGCAACGCGGTCGGCGTCCATCCTGAAGGACCAGGTGTTGGTATCAGCCATCAAGCCGCCTGCTGAACTTGGCTGTGTACCGTGAAATCACAAATCAGCGGTAGATGATCGGAGAATTGAACGTCCGGTATTTCAAAGCGATTCACCTCGATCTTGGCGCTGTGCAGAATGAAATCAAGCTCTTTGCGCGGGCTGCGGCTCGGATAAGACGGAAGGCCGCGGACGTTGGCGCTGGTCAATCCGGCCGCTTGCGTGAACAAATAGAGTTCGTGATCACCCCAGTAAGTATTGAAGTCGCCGGCCACGATGACGGGCTTTCGTGTTTTGCGCACCAAATCATAGAGATACCGTAGCTGGTATTGCCGATGTCTGAACTTCAGGGACAGGTGCACCAGAAAAATCGCCACATCGTCGAGCTCCAATTCGATGATTAGGCGCTTGATTCCGGTGTCGAAATAATGAAAGCGCTCGCCGCGCACCCGCGGCGCCGCGAGAAAGGCATTGGCTTGCTTGCGCACGATCGGGACCAGGTGATTCACCGAGGACACGCCATACTTGCATTCGAACGTGGAGTAGTGGCCCAGGGAGCGCGCTATGAAGTCCGCCTGATTGACCATCCCGGTTCGGATGGAGCCGGTATCGACCTCGATCAGGCCGACTACGTCCGGATCCTGCTGCTTGATGAAGTCGGTAATCCGTGACAGCACCTGTCGGCTGGAGCGAAGGTAGCCGGCGCCCGGCACGGGAAGGTGGAACGCGGGCCCGGTTCCGGTGGCATATCGTATATTGTAAATCAGCAATCGCACTTAGCCGTATTGTATCGGCGCCCAGTGCTTCGCGCATGACCATCGTCAAGATACACTAGACGGATGTCCACCAGCGTTAGCCCCATTCGCCTGTTCGTCTCGCATGCGTGGGTGGAAAACGACGACTACGCGCGAGTTTTCGAGTATCTCGAGGCGTCGGGATCCTTTTACTACGTTAATTCCAGCCAGCCGCAGG
This sequence comes from Gammaproteobacteria bacterium, assembly GCA_003165495.1. GTDB lineage: Bacteria > Pseudomonadota > Gammaproteobacteria > Steroidobacterales > Steroidobacteraceae > Bog-1198. The sequence goes on from PMMB01000240.1 coordinate 14,181, forward strand.
CGAAACGGCCGATCGACAAGGAGTCGCAGCGCGAAGACCTGCGGCGGCAGATCGCCCCCAGCGAGGTGATTGTCGTACTGCCGGCGGTGTACCAGATCGCGCCGGAGTTGGTCGTGTTTCAGATGAACTTTGCCAAGTCCGCCGATAAACCGATCGTCGCCATGGAAAATTTCGGGTCGAGGGAACCGTTGCCGAAGGCCATCAAGGATCTTGCCGATGAAGTGAGCGCGTGGAATGAACGCAACTTGATCGATGCCTTACGCCGCCAAGCCCGGCATGAGGAAACGACGCGCTGGGATACGATCGAATTCAAGCTCGACTAGTTAGTTATTGGCGATCAGCGACGGAACTTCGAAGTCGGCGGGCGCGCAATCCACGGCGTGCAATTGCACCACCGAGTTCGGACGATTCAACGTGGCATGATCCCGGCACATCAGGCCGAAGATCTCGACAATCAGGGCGGCACAGTCATCGGCTTCTTGATTCGACATCTTGCGTACGGACGCGGCCACGGCATCCTCGCCCCGCAAGGGCTGCACACACCGCAAGCAACGCATGACTTGACCGAAGGATTCGCGAACGTCGCCAGGCAATTGATCTTCCGGAAGCAAGGCGAGGTGCCGCCGGTAGGCAGCGATCAAGCGCTGCTTGATCGGGGTCGAGCGCACCAGCTCGAGAGTCGCAAAGTGGAAACAATCCCAGGCACTGATCATGGACGCCTCTTAACTTAACAAAGACTGAATCCTTAAAGTGATTTCGAGGCTGCAACCTCTGCCCGGGTCTTGTTAAATCAAGACTCTGCAGGCGGAATATACAAGACAATCACGGAAACGCAACGCGGATTTTGTCAACCTTTGAAGGAGTCGACACAATGAGTTCGAGGCGGCCTTTTACCAGGGTTTTGAGCGTTTTCTAGAAGTATAATTATGAAACAAGCGTAAGCATTTGAATTATAACTTAGTGAGCACCGCCAACAGCTCCGGGAGCTAGGTTTTCTTTGATCGGTCGCGCCAACCAGATGACACCAATCATGAGCAGAAACAGAATCGATGAAATCCAGAATAAATCGTTTGCGGCCAACAAATGAGACTCGACGTCGATGCTGCGATTGATGGCCGCGCCGGCCTGTTGAAACGACAGGCCTCCGGCCTGCAATGTCTGCACATAGTCTCTGGTTGCCATACTCGAATTTCTGACGTATTCGGTGAGCTGCGCGTGGTGCAAGATCGCGCGGTTGTCCCACAGAGTCGTCGCGATGGAGGTGCCGAAGCTGCCTGAGACGATGCGCGCGAAATTCGACAAACCGGAGGCTGCGGGTACTCGCTCGGGGGTGAGACCAGAGAGCACCAAACTGACCAAGGGCACGAAGAAAAATGCCATCGCGGCGCCCTGCACGATGATGGGCACCACCAAGAATCCGAAATTCGCCTGGGTGTTGTAACGGGTGCGCATGTAGAG
>PMMB01000240.1:15658-16266 GCA_003165495.1 Gammaproteobacteria bacterium
AGCAGTGCCAGAATTCCAACCGGCGCGGTGAGCATGCCGGCTTCGGTAGCGGTGTACCCCATGTACTGCTGCAGCCACAGCGGCATGATCACGACATTGCCGAAGAACACGCCGTATCCCAGTGCCAGCGCCAGCGTTCCCGTCCAGAAATTGCGCCGCTTGAACAGCCGCAGGTCCACGACCGGATAAGGGTTCTCCACCAATTCCCAGGCAATGAATAGGCAGAACACGATCACGGCGACCGCGGCGAGCGCAATGATGGTGGAGGAATGAAACCAGTCGAGTTCCTGGCCCTTATCGAGCATGATCTGCAGGGCTCCCACCCATAGCACGAGCAAGCCCAAGCCGACGGCGTCAATCGGCAATTTGCGACGCGCCGTCTCGCGGTTCCTGTAGATGCTCCAGGTCACTATCGCGGCGAACACGCCGACTGGAATATTGATGTAAAAAATCCACGGCCAGGAGATGTTGTCTGTTATCCAGCCCCCCAATAACGGACCCATGACCGGTGCAATCAAGGTGGTCATCGCCCAAATGGCGAGCGCGGTGCCCGCTTTGGCCTTGGAGAAGCTCGACAGCAGCAGTGCCTGCGACAGGGGGATCATGGG
>PMMB01000007.1 GCA_003165495.1 Gammaproteobacteria bacterium
ACGCTGACCTCAGTGGCGTCCTGTATCTGAACGCACCCCGAATACGTGTTGATGTCGATGGCGATATCGCATCGCAGGATGCCGGGCTGAAACGGCATCCACGCGAGAACAATCCATTCGCCAAGAAGGCCTCTTTGGTGCTCCGGGTGCTGCTCGCCGGTCCGAAAGAGCCGATGCGAGTCCTCGAACTCGCGGAGCAAGCCGGGGTTGCCGCTGGGTGGGCATCCGAGGTGTCGGATGCACTCGTGCAGCGAGGTTACGCAAAGAGTTCCGCAGAAGGCGTTCGTCTTGTGGATCCGGTTTCCGCGCTCCGCGACTGGAGTGTCGCATACAACTGGAAGAAGAACCCGCGACGAAACTTTGTCGTGCCATTCGACTACGAGGAAATTCCCGGCAAACTCATGAAGGCGTTCCGCGCGCACACCGTGGAGTGGGCACTCACGCTGCTCGCAGGCGCGCAGCGACGCGTCGGTCACGTTCGGTACGCTGCGATGATGCATGTGTACGCGCGGGCGGAACATGCTGCGGCGATCAGCGATGCGCTGAAAGCCCTGTACGCTGAGGAGACAGCGGGCGAAGGTGGCCTCGCGGTGCTCGAGCCGTACTACGGCGGTGGAGCGTTTTTCGGCGCCGAGGTAGCGAACGGAAATCCCGTGGTCTCCGACATCCAGCTGTTTCTCGACCTTGCACACTTTCCTGTGCGCGGCCCGGAGGCTGCGGAGGTGCTCGTGCGGCGACGCATTGCTCCAGCGCTGTCGCTCGGCAAGGACGACATCAAGCGACTGCTCAGTGACTTGGTATGAGTTCGCGCGCTGCCGAGCAGTTTGCGAGAGTGATCATCGAGATGGCGCCCTACGCCGACGTGACCGCGNATCGGTAGCGACAAACATTTGCCCTACAACTCTGGCACGAGGCATCCACCGACTCAGCGCCAGATCACGTGTAGGTTTGTAGCAAGGAAGAAGCAACCAGTCGCGACGACTGCTCGTGTGACGAAGCATCGGTGCCGTGTGTCTTACGCAAGAGACCCTCCTCGGCGAGGAATGATGTCTGACGGTCTTTTGTCTGTCTCGCTCCCGAGTGCATTGGTCGATCGCGCGCTTGCATTTCGGCGTGCACACGCTGGGGCGACGCCAGGCGCGCTCTCCGTCGAGGATGTCCAAGAACTTGCCGAACTGCTCACACAGGCATTCGCGACGGTTGGGATTCAAGCCACCGTCGTTGGCGGAAGCGCGCTGACGCTTCAACTGCCGGTGCTCACGCCGTCGAACGACCTCGATATCGTCCTGGAAGAGCCGCGCTCGGGTCGCGCCCCGAGGACGGAGCTGGTCGCGGCGATCATGCAGGGTTTGGGCTTCACGAAGGAACCCGGGCGACACTGGTCGATCGGTGGATGTTTTGTCGAATTCCCAGGCGGCAGCATTGAAGAGCCGTTTGACCTCATTGGCGCACCGGAGGCCACGCTGCGCGTGTTGAGTGTGGAAGCGATGCTTGTCCAGCGATTGGTGAGCTATCAAGGCACGGGGGCCACGGCCCACGGCATTCAGGCTGCGCTTATTATTCGTGCAATGGGTGATCGTCTTGATATGAGCCGGTTCAAGCCGCTCGCCCTGAAGGAAGGCATCGGTCGACACTACAACGCGGTGCGTGCACTTGCACTCGGCACGCCGGCGGTCGCACTCGACGAGCCAACCCTTCGTGATCTGTATTGGGCGCTCAAGCCGATTCGTGTCACCGCCGCAGAGGCGGTCGCAACGGTTACACCGACTCGGGTTCGGCCTGAAACACCGGCGCCTCCGGCGTTGCCCGATGCGGACGTTGTACCACCGCCTCTCTCGGACTGAATCATGGACCGCTTGTTCCCATCAAAAGCCGCATACCTCGCCGACCTCGAGCGGCGCCGCGTCGAGCTCGCGCCGATCCTCGAAGGCGTCAACTGGACCGGCGCGACGCGACCCCCGCGCGATCCCGCGGAGCGCGAGTTCTTCGAGCGCAACGGCATCGCGGTCCCGTTCATCGAAACCGACGAACCATCACCACCGCGCACGACGCGCCCCGCGAAAGCGCAGGACGCTTCGCCCGACACGTGACCCCGAGCTGCTGCTCTAGCTCGGGGGCCTTCGTGTCGGCCTCCCGCTACGCGTGGGATCGCGTAGGATCAGGTCTAGACGCCATCGCGACACCGTCGCGCGCGCATTCTGGGGTCCCGAGAACCCGCCACGCCTGGAAGTCGCTGGCGTGGCACCACCCGTCCGGCGGCGGTCCTGGATGTGGAGCGGACTGCGATGAACGAACAACCGGCGATCATAGATGTCTGGAGAGCTGGCGCGACCGTTGACGCGGTCCGCGACGTCGCGTGCGTTCACGCTCCGCTCGCGCCTCGAGATGTAGCGTCGCGAGTTCGGCTTCCATCATGGCCGTGCGTTCCGCGTACGAATGCGCACAGACGGCCCCGGTCTCGACGTGGCGGGCGACCACGACGTAGCCATCCTCCATCCGGACGCGCAGCGTGGCGCACGCTGGGCAGTGGTCGATGGTCGCGTGTTCCCATGTATAGTCGATCATAGGCGTGCCTCCAGTTGCGTGAAGAGTCGACGTCGTTGGTGCGCGGGCGCGGCATTCACCGGGCGTCACCATGGTCGCCCGGCCCGCTGGCCGCGGAGCTACCTCCGCACGTCGTTCCGTGAGAGGTCGTCCGGCGTAATCACGATGCATGCCCGCGGTTCACCGCTCGCGGCGCGCAGGACTGCCCGCTGGGCCGCGGCCTCGATCGCGCGCCGCGCG
>PMMB01000100.1:0-6087 GCA_003165495.1 Gammaproteobacteria bacterium
ACCATGATTGCGGCGCAAGTGATCGGCAACGATGCGACGATCACCGTTGCCGCGGCGTCGGGAAATTTTCAGCTCAACGTCATGCTGCCGGTGATTGCCTATAACTTGTTGCAGAGCGCGGAATTGCTCGGGATCGGCAGCCGTAATTTGGCCGATCACGCGCTCGCCGGATTCACGGTGAACCACGCCCGATTGCAAGACGCACTGGCTCGCAACCCGATCTTGGTCACGGCGCTCAATCCCGTCATCGGTTACGAAAAAGGCGCGGCCATCGCCAAGAAGGCCTATGCCGAAGGCCGNNCCCAAGACGCTGACCGAAGGCGGCATCCAAGGTGCCGGATCTTAGAAGATTGATGGATTCTCTCTACTCGAAAACGCACATTCGCGAGTCTCTCGATCCGCGACCTTCCACGCCGGAGGAAGACATGCAGTGGTTGGCCGGCGCGTCCGCCGAAGTCGTGTCGCGGGTGCGCGCCTCGCTCCCGGCGCAGCGGGTGCCGGCGGCCGTGCTCGTGCCGCTGGTGGAGCATGAGACGGGCTTGACGGTATTGCTGACGCAGCGCGCCGAAACGCTCAAAGATCACGCCGGCCAAATCAGCTTTCCCGGCGGGCGCATCGAGCCCGGCGACAAGGACGCGTGGCACGCGGCGCTTCGCGAGACTTATGAAGAAATCGGTCTATTGCCCAATTTCGTGGAATTTGCAGGATACTTACCCGATCACCACGTCATCACCGGTTTTCGGGTGACGCCCGTCGTCGGCTTCGTGAACCCGGAATATCAGCTGCGCATTGCCGAGGCCGAAGTTCACGATGTATTCGAAGTGCCGCTCGACTTCATCTTGGACGCCGCCAATCACAAATCTCGCCGGCGCAAGCTGGGCGACCTGACCATCGAGGTTCACGACATCCCCTACGGCGAGCGCAATATTTGGGGCGCGACAGCGGGCATGTTGATGACCTTGTGCCGCATGTTGCAGGCCCGCGGCGAAAAGTCTCGGTGACGAATCGGATGCGCGAATTGCTCAGCATCATGGCGCGCTTGCGTGCCGCCGATGGTTGTCCCTGGGATAAGGAACAATCGTTCGCGAGTATTGCACCGTACACCATCGAGGAGGCGTACGAGGTCGCGGATGCCATCGAACGCGGCGACATGCAGCACCTCAAGGACGAGCTGGGCGATCTGTTGTTTCAAGTGGTGTTTCACGCGCAGATCGCGAGTGAGGCGCGCCAATTCGATTTCGAGGCGGTGGCCGGAGCGATATGCGACAAGCTGCTGCGCCGTCACCCGCACGTGTTTGGGGCAAGCGGCCCGTTGACGCCCGCCGAACAAAGCGTCGCCTGGGAGCAAATCAAGGCGGCCGAGCGCGGCGCCGCCGCCAAGCCGGAGCCCAGTCATTTGGACGGCGTACCACAGGCGCTGCCCGCACTGATGCGCGCATTCAAACTCAGCAAACGGGCCGCGCGCGTCGGCTTTGATTTCGAACACGCCAGCCAGACCGCCGACAAAGTCGCCGAAGAGCTCGCGGAAGTCCGCGACGCAGCCGCGCACAGCGCGCTTGCGAATGCGGCGGGCGCGACCAAGGAAATCTTCGAAGAAATCGGCGATCTACTGTTCGCGGCCGCCAATTTGGCCCGCAAACTCGATGTCGACGCCGAGGCGGCGTTGCGTTCGGCGAACACCAAGTTCGAGCGGCGATTTCGCGGCATGGAATCCCTGGCGGCGCAGCGCGGCGAGATTTTCGCGGATCTGAACCTCGACGCGCAAGAGAGGCTTTGGCAAGAAGTAAAGCGTGGCGAGTGAGCAAAGAGTAAACGCCGCCGCACGCGGCGGGCCCCAGCTCGTTTTCAAGCACGACGCCGATTTGCCGATCTCGGCGCGACGCGAAGCCATCATGGAGGCGTTGCTCCGGAGCCAAGTGTTGATCGTCGCCGGCGACACCGGCTCCGGCAAGAGCACGCAATTGCCGCAGTATTGTCTGGAGTTGGGACGCGGCATTGACGCCTTGATCGCGCATACACAGCCGCGACGGCTGGCGGCAAGAGCCTTGGCTGCGCGCATCGCCGAGGAAGTCGGGCAGCCGGTGGGCCGTAGCGTCGGTTTTCGCGTGCGGTTCGCCGATCAGGTGTCCGATGCCACGCGGCTCACGCTGATGACCGACGGCTTGTTGTTGGCGGAGCTTGCGTCGGACCCTTTGCTGCGACGTTACGACACCGTCATCGTCGACGAGGCGCACGAGCGGACGCTGAACGTGGATTTGTTGATGGGCGTGCTGAAGCGGCTATTGCCGCGCCGTCCGGACCTGAAAGTGATCGTGACCTCGGCGACTTTGGACGTCGAACGCATCTCTCGGTTCTTCGACGACGCGCCGATCATCACGGTGAGCGGCCGCACCCACCCCATCGAAGTTCGCTACAGCGAAGCGCAGGATGATGCGGAAGATCCCGACTTGCCGGCCGCCGTCCTGAACGCCTACCAGGAAATCGCAACGGAGCCTAAGCCAATCGGCAGCGGCGATGTTCTGGTATTCCTGCCCGGCGAGCGCGAGATACGCGATGTCGGTGAACACATGCTGCGCGAACTGCAAGCCAACGTGGAAGTCCTTGAGCTGTACTCGCGCCTGTCGTGGGAGCAGCAGAGCAAGATATTTCAGCCGGGCTCGCGACAACGAATCGTGTTGGCGACCAACGTGGCCGAGACATCGATCACGGTGCCGGGCATTCGAACGGTCATCGATTCAGGTTTGGCGCGAATCAGCCGCTACAGCCCTCGCAACCGGCTGCAGCGCTTGCCCATAGAGCCCATATCGCGCGCCAGCGCCGACCAGCGCAAGGGTCGCTGCGGCCGGCTTGGTCCGGGACTGTGTTTGCGGCTGTACACTCAAGCCGACTTCGAAGCGCGTGGCCCCTTCACCGAACCGGAGATACTGCGCACCAATCTCGCGGCGTTGCTGTTGCGCCTGGCCGCGGACGGCTTGGGCGAAGCGGAGGATTTTCCGTTCCTCGATACTCCCGATTCACGAGCGCTCGGCGACGGTTATCGGCTGCTGCAAGAGCTACAGGCCTTGGATGCCGATCGACGAATCACACCGCGCGGCCGCGCCATGGCGCGGCTGCCGCTCGACCCGCGTCTGGCGCGGGCCCTGCTCGAGAGCAAGCGCTTTCGCGCCGAGAGCGAGCTATTGGCGATCGTCGCTGGTTTGAGCGTTCCGGATATTCGCATCGCGGCGACGGGGGATCCTGGCCTTAGCGCAGCTTTTGAAGACAACAAATCCGAGTTTTCGGCGCTGGTCAAGGTGTGGAGGGCGTACCGCAAAGCACGCGAGGGTCCGCGACGCGAATTGCGGCGCTGGTGCAAGGAGCGGCGATTCTCGCTCCTTAGGCTGTCCGAATGGGACGATGTCTACGCTCAGGTCGCCGACCGCGCGGCTGACGTCGGCATCGTGGCGCAGCGGCAAGCGGCGAGCTACACGGGCGTGCACCGCTCACTGCTCGCCGGCTTTTGCACCATGGTCGGCATGCGCGGCGAGGAAGGCGCGTATTTGGGCACACGCGGCGTGCATTTCCACATATTCCCGGGGTCATCCTTGGTGCGGCGCCGGCCGCGGTGGGTCATGGCGGCGAATATCGTCGAGACTTCGCGGGTATTCGCGCGACGCGTCGCGGAAATCGAGCCCCAATGGATCGAGTCGGCGGCCTCGCACTTATTGAAGTACGAGTATCTCGAGCCCGATTGGGATGAGGAACGCGAGGAAGTGGTGGCGCGCGAACGCATCAGTTTTCTCGGACTGACTTTGAGCGCCAACCGAGCGGTGAACTATGGCCCCATTGCGCCGGAAGAATCGCGGCGCATCTTCGCGCGCGAGGCCTTGGTCTATCAGCGGCTGCACCGCCGGCCGGACTGGCTGTTGGCGAATGACGCCGCGGTTCGCGACGCAGAGCGGTTGGAGGAGCGACTGCGCACGCGCGACCTGCTGCAAAGCGCCGAAACCTTCGTCGATTTCTACGACCGCGCGTTGCCGCGCCAGGTCTCGAGCGCCGCAACCCTGGAGTATTTCACCCGGCACCTGTCGGATGCCGGAAGGCTCGCTCTGACTCTGGATCCTGAACGCATTTTCGCCAAACAGCCCAAGCCCGAAGCGCTCGCGCAATTTCCCGAAGTCGCCAACGTCGATGCGCTGCCGATCCCGGTCGAGTACCGCTTCGCACCCGGTGAATCACGGGACGGCGCCAGTTTGCGTATCCCGCTGCTGGCGGTGCCCGGACTCACTCGCGCCGCGGTGGACGCCGCAGTGCCGGGACTTGCCGAACCCCGTATCGAGGCGCTGCTGCGTTCGCTGCCGAAGGATGCACGCCGGAATTTGATTCCGATCGGCGACACCGCCGCCCAATTTCTCGCGACCACGAGCGCCGGCACGGGCGCGGCGGATCCACACAGCCTCATGGCATGGCTCAAGGAGCAGCGCGGTATCCCCGATTCGTTGCTTCGATTCGATTTTACCGCGGTGCCTGCCCACTTGATGCTGCAACTTGTCGTGACCGCCGACGGCAAGGATCTCGCGCGCGGCAAGACCCTGTGGGAATTGCGCCGCGCGAGCGCCGCCGCCGCACGCGCCGAACTCGAGCGCCGCGCCCGCGCCGCGTATGGGCTCGCCGGCGCCTGGCGCCGGTTCGAAATCGACGAATTGCCCGACACGCTGCCGCTGGCGCTCGAGCAGGGTACGGTGCGGGTATTTCCGACGCTCGCACGAGGCAGCCAAGGGCTCGAGGTGCGCTACGAATGGTCCGCCGCTGAAGCCGGCCGCAGTTGGCGGCAGGGCGCCGTGCATCTTGCGCGCAGCCTGCTCGACCCCCAAGCGCGCGATTTGGGCAAGACCATTGGCGGCAACGCCCCGCTGTTGCTCGCCGCGAGTCCGTACGTACAAAGCAGTACGTTGATCGAGACTGTGCTGCAACTGGCGTTTCGCCGCGCCTGCTTCGGCGACGCCGAGGCGCCGCGCATCCGGGAGGCGTTTGAGAAAGCAGTCGATCAAGGACGCGCGCGATTGCACCCTTGCTTGGAGGAGATCGCCGCCGGTGCGTTGAGCTGGTTCACCGAGGCACGGGCGGTGCGCCGGGCCCTCGATGATGCGCGCACCGCATTGCTGGCCGATGCCGTCGATGAGAGCCATGAGCATCTGCGCGGGCTATTCCGCGCGGGGACGCTAGAATCCCTATCGCCGGACTGGCTACGCCAGCTGCCGCGGTATTTGAAGGCTGAGGAGCGGCGCTGGCAACGCAACGCGGCGCGTGGCGGCGAGTCACCGCACATCGGCCGGCAACTTCGCGAGTGGTCGGCGCGTTATCAGACATTGGCCAGCGAGGTCGGCGCCGAGTTGCGCTGGATCCCGGAACTCGATGATTTGCAAAACTGGATCGAAGAGTACCGGGTGTCGCTGTATGCGCAGGAACTCAAGACCTTGGGTCCGGTCTCAGCGGCGCGTTTGGAAACGCGCGCCGCTGAGATCGAAGCGTGGACTACACGTTGAAGCGGATCCCCTGAGCGAGCGGTAGCTGCGAACTCCAGTTGATGGTGTTCGTCTGGCGCCGCATGTACGCTTTCCAGGAATCCGAGCCCGCTTCGCGGCCGCCGCCCGTGTCTTTCTCGCCGCCGAATGCGCCGCCGATCTCGGCGCCCGACGTGCCTAGATTGACGTTGGCGATGCCGCAATCGCTGCCCTCGGCGGACAAGAAGCGTTCGGCCACCTGCAACCGGTCGGTGAAGACCGCCGATGAAAGACCATAGGGGACGGAGTTTTGCATGGCCACCGCCTCATCCAGGGTGTCATAGGCGATCACGTACAAAATCGGCGCAAAGGTTTCGGTGCGCGCCACCGCCATACCGGCGCCGGCGCGAATGATGGTCGGTTCCACGAAATTGCCGGGTCGCGGTAAGACCTTACCGCCGCACAGCAACTGTCCACCTTCGGCTTGCGCGGCGGTGATTGCCGCCAGATAGCGCGATACGGCGCCTGTATCGATCAGAGGTCCCATCAGGGTGTTCGGCTCAAGCGGGTCGCCGATGCGCACCTGCCCATACGCCGCAACCAG
>PMMB01000100.1:6100-6450 GCA_003165495.1 Gammaproteobacteria bacterium
GTGGTGCAGCGTTGACCGGCGGTTCCAACCGCGCCAAAAACAATGCCGGGCACCGCCAGGTCCAGATTCGCAGAGTCGTCGACGATGATTGCATTGTTGCCGCCCAACTCGAGCAGACTCTTGCCGAGCCGCTCGGCAACTTTCACGCCGATTTGCCGTCCCACATGCGTCGAGCCGGTAAACGAAACCAGCGCCACGCGGCGGTCGGCGACCAAGCGCATCGCGAGCTCGGTGCCGGCGTCGATGAAGATCTGGAAGATCGGCGGCAATGCGTGACGCTCCAGCACTCGATTGCAGATGTGCTGCACGGCGAGGGAACATAGGGCGGTCTTGGGCGAGGGTTTCCACAC
>PMMB01000100.1:6493-12132 GCA_003165495.1 Gammaproteobacteria bacterium
ACGCCGAGCGGATGCCATTGCTCGTACATGCGGTGCTGGGGCCGTTCGGAGTGCATGGTGAGGCCGTACAGCATGCGGGATTGTCCGACCGCGAAATCGGCGATATCGATCATCTCCTGGACCTCGCCGTCGCCCTCGGCTTTGATCTTCCCATTCTCCATGGACACCAAACTGCCGAGCGCATCTTTGTACTTGCGCAACTCCTCACCCATGAGCCGCACGGCCTCGCCGCGCTTCGGCGCCGGCACTTGCCGCCACGCGGCGGCGGCGGCAACGGCCGTGGCCATCACATTCTCGTAATCCTCGGGTGTAGCTCCGCGAACTTGCGCGAGCCGCTTGCCCGTAGCCGGATTGATGGATTCAATGATCGGGCCGCTGGTATGGTTACTCCAGCCCTGGCTGCCGGACCAAGTTCCCGGGTTGATGTCGCGAAGTCCCAGTGCCTGCAAGGGATCGGTGGTGTGCTGCATAATGAAATTCCTGCCCATTCCTAGGGCGCGCATTTTGACTTGGGCTGGCCGACAACGCTAGCATCGCGGCATGTCGAAAAGTCCCGCCTTGACGAGTTGGCACCCCGCCAGCTGGCACAGCCGCCCCGCGACCCAGCAACCCAAGTACCCCGACAGCCAAGCGCTGGAGCGCGCCGTCGCCTCGTTGAGCCGGCTGCCGCCATTGGTGGTCTCCTGGGAAGTCGAAGCGTTGCGCGCGAAGTTGGGCCAGGCGCAGCGCGGCGAGCAGTTCCTGCTGCAGGGCGGAGATTGCGCCGAGAGTTTTGAGGATTGTGAATCCGACAATATCGCCAAGCGCTTGAAAGTCCTGCTGCAGATGAGTCTGGTGCTGTTGCAAGGCTTGAAGAAGCCCATCATTCGCGTCGGCCGCTTCGCCGGGCAGTATGCGAAGCCGCGTTCGGCCGACACCGAGACGCGCGGCGGGGTCACCTTGCCGAGCTATCGCGGCGACAACGTCAATCGACCGGGATTCACTGCGGCGGAGCGCGAACCGGATCCGGAGCTGCTGCTGCGCGGCTACGAACGCGCCTCGCTTACCTTGAATTTCGTGCGTGCCTTGATCGACGGCGGCTTCGCCGATCTGCATCATCCGGAATACTGGGACTTGAGCTTTTTGCGCCACGCGGCGCTGCGCGATGCCTATCAAAAGATCGTCGATTCGATTGCCGAGTCGCTCGATTTCTTCGAGTCCATGAGCGGGCAGCGGGTACACGCGGCCACGCGCGGCGACTTCTACACCAGCCACGAAGGGCTGCATTTGCTGTCCGAGCAGGCGCAGACGCGTTATATCGAACGTCAGAAGCACTGGTACAATTTGTCCACGCACATGCCGTGGATAGGTATGCGCACGGCCAACATCGATGGCGCGCACATCGAATATTTTCGCGGCATTGCCAATCCGATCGGCGTGAAAGTGGGCGCCGTCATGAGCGCCGAATGGCTGCAAGAACTCGTTCAAGTGCTGAACCCGCAGAATGAGCCGGGCCGATTGACGTTGGTGCACCGGTTCGGCGTCAAGGACATCGAACAAAGGCTACCCGCCATGATCCGGGCGGTGCGCGCCACGGGCTCCCAGGTGCTCTGGGTGTGCGACCCCATGCACGGCAATACCGAGACCACCGCGGGCGGTGTGAAGACGCGCCGCTTCGACAATATCTTAGGAGAGGTGGAGGCAGCCTTCCGCATCCACGAGGAGGAAGGGTCCATGCTGGGCGGGGTCCATATAGAGCTCACCGGCGAGGATGTAACCGAGTGTATCGGTGGCGCACGGGGCTTGGCAGAGGCCGACCTTGCACGCGCGTATAGGTCGCCGGTAGACCCGCGCCTGAACGCCGAACAGGCGTTGGAATTGGCCATGCTGATTGCGCGCCGTGCCGGCGCGAACAGGCGAACGGGCTTTCCCCAAGCCCGCGGACTAGCGACGCCGCGCGGCTAATATTTCAAACACGACTTCTGACTATATATCAATATAAATCAATTAATTATAAGATATAACTAGAACTAACCTAGATTACCTGCGGCGGTTTTTGAAAAGCCGACTTGCCTCGATGCGTGCAGATGCTATTCTGACTTGCAAACGTTTTCCGCCTCTTGAGATTGAGTGTCGCGAGGCCCCAACTGCTCAGACGACAATCAAACAATTAATGACGAATTGCGCGGAATCTTTCGGGTCGCAATTAGTCTGACGGGTTCCAGCCTATAGGTTCTGGGCGAAGGTTGGGTTGCGCTCGGGTTAGTCCAAAGCCGCGCGTGATCGACGGCGGGCTACGCGGAGTTTCCGCGTAGCCCGTTTTTTATGGCGCCCAGTGAGAATTGCGACCAGCTGCCCCTATGAACAGCGCGTTTGACCCTATGTGCCGGCGCTGTCCGCGACTAGCCGCATTTCTCGACGCCGTGCACCTGAATGAACCGGACTACTATTGCCGGCCGGTTCCCCCGTTCGGCGACCCCGACGCCCGATTGCTGATCGTTGGATTGGCGCCGGGCATGCACGGTGCCAATCGCACCGGCCGGCCGTTTACCGGCGACCATGCGGGGATACTGCTGTACGAGACACTGCATAAGTTTGGGCTGGCTAGCCGTCCAATTTCCATCGCCGCGGATGACCAGTTGAAACTTCTGAACACGAGAATTACCAATTCGGTGAAGTGCCTGCCGCCTGCCAACAAGCCTTTACCTTTGGAAATCAAGGTATGCAACGAGTTTCTTCATGCAGAACTGGAGCAAAGCCCGCGCCCTCGCGTTATTCTCGCATTGGGGGCTATCGCACATGCGGCGGTGCTGCGCGCCTGCGGTCTACCGAACGGCGCCCACCGTTTCGTCCACGGAGCTGAACACTCACTGAGCGCAGATCGAGTGTTGCTGGATTCCTATCATTGCAGTCGCTACAACACCCAGACCCGGCGGCTCACGACCTCCATGTTTGAAGGCGTCGTCGGCAGGGCGCGTGACATCGCGCTCGATGCGCGGCTGGGATGAACACAGACCGAAACGCACCCGATGCGCTGTTGCGAGACGCGTCGTCGTCGCCCCCGCCTCCATTCGAAGCCAGGGTCTACGTCGACAGTTTGCCGGCCCGTCCGGGCGTTTACCGGATGCTGGATGCACAGGGAGAAATTCTCTACGTCGGCAAGGCGCGCAATCTCAAAGCCCGAGTCGGATCGTACTTTCAACCCAGCAATGTGCATCCGAAGGTTCAGGCGCTGGTCGCGAAGACGGTCGGCATGGAAGTCACCATCACGAATTCCGACACGGAAGCGTTGCTGCTCGAATTCAATCTCATAAAAAAGCATCGGCCGCGCTTCAATGTGGTGTTGCGCGACGACAAGAGCTTTCCCTACCTGCATTTCGAAACACAGCATGAATTTCCGCGCCTGACTTTTTATCGCGGATCGCGCAAGGAGCCTGGGCGGTACTTCGGGCCTTACCCGTCGGCCGGCGCGGTGCGCGAGACTTTGCAGCAACTGCAGAAACTTTTTCGCTTGCGAAATTGCGACGACACCTATTTCGCGAATCGGTCGCGGCCGTGCTTGCAATACCAAATCCAGCGCTGCACGGCGCCCTGCGTGGGACTCATTTCCAAGGAGAGCTACGCACGCGACGTGGGCGCGGCGATCAAGGTGCTGGAGGGCCGCAACGATGAGGTGAGCCAAGACCTCGGCCGCCGCATGGAGGCAGCCGCGGAACGTTTGCAGTTCGAAGAGGCCGCGCAACTGCGCGACCAACTGGCGAAGCTCAAAGACGTTCAGGCGCAACAGATCGTCACCGCCGACATCGATCACGACGCGGACGTCATCGCGATCGCGGCCGGCAACGGCGAATACTGCGTGGCCTTGATGTTCATTCGGGGCGGCCGGAGCCTCGGCAGCACGACGTTTTTTCCCAAAGCTCTTTTTGCCGAGCTGTCGGAAGTCCTGGCGGCCTTCGTCGCCCAATACTACCTCGAGCGAGAGTCGCCGCCGGAAATCATCGTCGAGCAGGAATTCGATGAAATGTCTCTGCTCGAGGCAACTCTGGCGCAGCGATCCGGTCACAAGGTGCGCATTGCGTCACAGGTGCGCGGCATTCGCGCGCGCTGGCTGGAGATGATGCACAACAACGCGGAACAGGCGCTGACCATGCGCGGCCTTGCGCGCGCCAGCATCGAGTCCAGCCTGGAGGATTTACGCGAGGCGTTCGATCTGGAGGAGGCGCCGAACCGCATCGAATGCTTCGACATCAGTCACACCGGCGGCACGGACACGGTGGCTTCTTGCGTCGTATTCGGCGAGGAGGGCCCGCTGAAGAGCGATTATCGCCGCTTCAACATCGGCGGGATCCAACCCGGCGATGATTATGCCGCCATGTATCAGGCGCTCAACAGGCGTTACAAGCGCGTGCGCGACGGCGAAATTACCGCACCCGATGTGCTGCTCATCGATGGCGGCAAGGGACAGCTCGCGGAAGCGGCCAAAGTCCTTGAAGAATTGGGCGTCACAGGAATTACATTGATCGGCGTCGCCAAGGGGGCCGACCGGCGGCCGGGCCAAGAACAACTGTTCTTGTTGGACCAGGATACGCCCACTATACTGGCTCCGGACTCGCGGGCATTACATCTGATTCAGCGCGTGCGCGACGAAGCGCACCGTTTCGCGATCACGGGACACCGGCGTAAACGGGCCAAGCGTCACAGCCAGTCGATACTTGAGACCATTCCGGGCTTGGGGCCCGTCAAGCGACGCGAGCTACTGAAACAGTTCGGTGGCTTGCAGGGGATTTTGCGTGCAGGCATTGAGGATTTCGTACAAATCCGCGGTCTCGGACGCGATCTCGCCGAGGTAATTTATGAGCACCTCCACCCAGGGCGCTGACGGTCGATCGCATTGGAATGTGCCGAATACGCTGACGTGGCTGCGCATTCTGATGATTCCGGCGATTTTGGCGCTCTTTTATATGCCGTACTGGTGGGCCGATCCCGCCGCCTGCGCCGCATTCGCACTGGCCGGCATCACCGACAGCTTGGACGGTTATTACGCGCGTAAATTGGGCCAAACCTCGCGCCTCGGCGCGTTCTTGGATCCCGTCGCCGATAAACTCATCGTCGCCGCCGCGCTGGTATTGATCGTCAGCAAGGATCCCCGGTGGTTCGTGGTCATTGTCGCGGTCGTCATCATCGGCCGAGAAATCGCGGTGTCGGCGCTGCGCGAATGGATGGCTGAGATCGGCGCACGCGGCCGCATCAAGGTGTCGGTACTGGCAAAGTACAAAACCATCATGCAGATCGTCGGTCTGTCGATGCTGTTGTTCCGACAAAACCTTTTCGGTATCCCGACCTATAGGCTCGGGATGCTGTTGACCGCGGTGGCGGCGGTTCTTACCCTCTGGTCGATGGTCCAGTACCTGCGCCTCGCGTGGCCGGAATTGCGGGGTAGTTCAAGGCTTTAGCCGCATTTCGCAGCGGGTTCTTCTTGACTCCGTGCGGTACGGCCCTACAATTGCGCGTCTGNNCGAGCCTCGTTTCCCGCTCCAGTATCTGACCAGAACCCCGGCAAGTCCGGGGTTCGCTATTTTTGACCAAGGCTAGGTGGCAGAGTGGTCATGCAGCGGCCTGCAAAGCCGCGTACAGCGGTTCGATTCCGCTCCTAGCCTCCA
>PMMB01000312.1 GCA_003165495.1 Gammaproteobacteria bacterium
TCGAGATGCTGCAGATGTTCGCCGAGGTGTTTCAGCCGGTGGGCGCCGCGCCGTCCGATCTCGCGCTCGAGGCGGTCGCCGAGGTGGGCGCCGGAGGTCATTTTTTCGGCTGCGCGCATACCATGGAGAGATACCGAAGCGCGTTCTACGCGCCTCTGGTCTCCGACTGGCGCAATGCCGGCAGCTGGGCCGACGACGGTGCCAAAACGGCGACGATGCGCGCTACCGGCATCTGGCAGAGCGAATTGAAACGTTATGTCGCACCGGCGCGCGATCCCGCGATTGTCGAGGCGCTCGACTCGTATGTGACTCGGCGCATGGCGGAGGGCGGCGCACCGCCGGTGACCTGATGATGTCGCATCTGGACAAGTCGCCGTCGCGATATCACAAGTCCGGAGGCCGGTTGCGTCTTAACATGGAATGCGATGAGGACCCCGTAAGGTTCGGTTGCGGTTCGGAAAATAACCGTTGGAGAGAGTAGATGTCAGAGCCGGCTGAAGCTGAATTCGACTTAAGTTTGCTCAATGACGAGGAACTCGCCGAACAGGTTCACGACGACCTGTACAACGGCCTCAAGACCGAGGTCGAGGAGGCGACGCGGATTTTCCTGAAGAGGGGTTGGTCGGCCGAACGCGTGCTGAATGACGCTCTGGTGGAAGGCATGCGCATCGTCGGCATCGATTTTCGAGATGGCATTCTGTTCGTGCCCGAGGTTTTGCTCGCCGCAAACTCAATGAAGGGCGGTATGGAGATCCTGCGGCCGTTGTTGGCGGAAACCGGAGTGGAGCCGATCGGCAAGATCGTCATCGGCACGGTCAAGGGCGACATTCACGACATCGGCAAGAATCTGGTGTCGATGATGCTCGAGGGCGCCGGTTTCGAGGTCATCGATCTCGGCATCAACAACCCGGTTGAGAAATACCTCGATGCGCTCGAGAAGCACAAGCCCGATATCCTCGGCATGTCGGCGCTGTTGACGACAACGATGCCGTACATGAAAGTCGTCATCGATACTTTGAAGGAGCGCGGCATCCGCAACGACTACATCGTGCTCGTCGGCGGCGCACCTCTCAATGAAGAGTTTGGCAAAGCCGTCGGCGCGGACGCGTATTGCCGCGATGCCGCGGTTGCAGTCGAGACCGCCAAGGGGCTGATCGCGGCGCGGCGAGCCGGCGCGGCGGCCCACTGAGCGCAGCGCGCAGTGACTCAGAACGGCTCGCCCAACGGCTCGCCCAACGGCTCGCCAACCGGCCAAGGCATGCTGATCATCGCCTGTGGCGCGCTGGCGCACGAGATCACGGCACTGCGCCGCGCCAACGGTTGGGATCAGCTGGACGTGCGCTGTTTGCCGGCCGAACTGCATAACCGGCCGGAAAAGATTCCCGCCGCCGTTCGCGCCCTAATTCACTCCTCGCGCGACCGCTATCGAGCGATCTTCGTCGCCTATGGCGACTGTGGTACAGGCGGATTGCTGGACGACGTGCTGCGCGAGGAGGGCGTTGAACGCATCCCGGGCGCCCATTGTTACGAGTTCTTCGCAACCGCCCCTAAGTTCGCCGCGCTTTCCGAGGCCGAACCGGGTACGTTCTACCTCACGGACTTTCTGCTGCGCCATTTCGACCGCCTGGTTCTTCGCGGTCTCGGTCTCGATCGGCACCCGGAATTGTTCACGATGTACTTTGGTAATTATCGTAAGCTGATTTATTTGGCGCAGGCGCCCGCGCCGAAGTCGGAGGAGCAGGCGCGCGCGATCGCGACGCGAATGGGGTTGCAATTCGAATATCGTCAAACCGGTTACGGGACACTGGGGACGAAGCTCGTCGCTGCGGTGCGGGGTGGCGACGCCAGGAGTGACGACGCCCTCCCCAAGGAAGAGGTCGTGACATGGGTTCGCTAATCGTCATTTCGTGGCGCGATATACCGGCGCAGGTCATCGTCAAGCGGGGCCGCGAGGCCGCCAAGGTGCAGCTTTCGCAGCGCTTTCAAGAAGCGGTGGACCGCGCCGCGATGCGTGCCGGCAAAGGCAGTTCGGACGCCTACCTTGCCGACTGGGCGCGCAGCACACCGCGTCCCTGCGGCGATGATCTCAAGGCCGAGGCGTCCGCGGAGGCGGCGCGCCTCGAAGCGAAGTTTACGGACGAGGATTTGGAGCGGCTGATTCGCGCGAAGGGCGTCGACGCGAATCGCGACGCTCCCGATTCTGGAGCCGCGCCGGCTTCCGAGTCCGCCTGATGTACGCGGTCAGGCTATGGTCGGTGCGCCACGCGCGCGGCCTGAACGCTTTCTATCGCGGCTTCGAAGCACTGTTGGTGCGTCTGCACGGCGTGTTCCGGGCATTGGGCTATGAGCGTATCGAGCGGCCGGTAGCGAGCATCGAGAAAGTCGTCAAGGGTCTGCTCTTCGACTGCCGCATGTGCGGCCAGTGCGTGCTCAGCTCAACCGGCATGTCGTGCCCGATGAACTGTCCGAAGTCTCTACGCAACGGCCCTTGCGGCGGCGTGCGCGCCGACGGCAATTGCGAGGTCAAACCGGACATGAGATGCGTTTGGGTCGAGGCCTATCGAGGCAGCGAACGCATCCCGGGCGGCGTCGAGTCGATGAGCAAGGTGCAGTTCGCCGTCGATCAACGTTGCCAAGGCCGCTCGTCGTGGCTGCGAGTTGCGCGCGAAAAGATCGAGACGAACGCTACCCCGAAGGGGGCGCCATGAGGTTCGAGGACGAGCCGGTCCCCGGCTATCCTCTGCCGATCCTGCCCGGGCATACTTCTCCTGGACGCTTCGAACGCGTGCTGCGCGCGGGCGGCTTTGCGGTCACCACCGAACTGGCGCCGCCGGATTCCGCCGATCCGGAGGATGTGTACAAGCGCGCACGAGTTTTCGATGGCTACGTCGACGCGATCAACGCGACCGATGGCAGCGGCGCGAACTGCCACATGTCGAGTCTCGCGGTCTGCGCGCTGCTGACGCGCGTCGGCTATGCACCCATCATGCAGATCTCCTGCCGCGACAAGAATCGCATCGCGATTCAGGGCGATATTCTGGGCGGTGCCGCGATGGGCGTTTGCAACCTGCTCTGCCTGACCGGCGACGGCGTGCAGGCAGGCGATCATCCGCAGGCCAAACCGGTGTTCGATCTGGACTGCGTGTCGCTGCTCGATATCGCGCGCACCTTGCGCGATGACCACCATTTTCAAAGCGGGCGCAAGATCAGCTTCGCGCCGCGCGTGTTTCTCGGCGCCGCTGAAAATCCCTCAGGCCTGCCACATGCATGGCGGCCGCAACGCCTGGCGAAGAAGGTCGCCGCGGGCGCGCAATTCATTCAGACTCAATACTGCTATGACTTGCCGCAGTTGCGCGGCTTCATGGAACAGGTAGAGGCACTCGGCCTGTTCGGCAAGGTCTATATTCTCGCCGGCGTCGGTCCGCTGCGCTCGGCGAAAACGGCGGAATGGATGCGCAGGAACGTCCCCGGCATGCATGTCCCGGACGCCGTCATCACGCGTCTCAGCGGCGCGCAGGATCAGGCCCGCGAAGGCCGCAATATCTGCATCGAGCTGATTCAATCGATGCGCGAGATCCGGGGTGTCAGCGGCGTGCACATCATGGCCTACCGCCAGGAAGAATCCGTGGCTGAGATCGTCGATAAATCCGGCGTTCTTCGCGGCCGTTCTCCCTGGTATCCCGAGCGCGACGCCTCACAATATTCTCACAGGACAGCATCATGACCGACACCGTTATCAGTTCCGCCACCAAGGAAGTCGTCATCGGTTTCGATCGGCCTTTCGTCATCATCGGCGAGCGCATCAATCCGACGGGACGCAAGATTCTCGCCGCCGAGATGTCGGCAGGCGACTTCACGCGAGTCGAGGCGGATGCGCGCGCCCAAGTCGAGGCCGGCGCGCACATGCTCGACGTCAATGCGGGGATTCCGCTGGCCGATGAGCCGGCGATTCTCGCGCGCGCGATACAGCTCGTACAGTCGATCACCAATGTGCCGCTGTCCATCGATTCATCCATCGTCGCCGCACTCGAGGCCGGGCTCGCCGTCTACAAGGGCAAGGCGTTGGTCAATTCGGTGACCGGCGAGGACGAACGATTGGAAGCCGTGCTGCCGCTCATCAAGAAGTACGGCGCTGCGGTGATCGCGATTTCGAACGACGAGACGGGAATTTCCGAAAACCCGGACGTGCGTTACGCGGTCGCGAAAAAAATCGTCGAGCGGGCGATGGACTACGGCATCCCGGCATGCGATGTCGTCGTCGATCCGCTCGTGATGCCCATCGGCGCGATCAATCAGGCGGGCGTGCAGGTCATGCGCCTGGTGCATCGACTACGCACCGAGCTCAAGGTCAATACATCCTGCGGCGCCTCGAACATCAGCTTCGGGCTGCCGAACCGGGATGGCATCAACAGCGCGTTTCTGACGATGGCGATGGGCGCCGGAATGACGTCCGCGATTACCAATCCGCTGCATGTTGACGTGGTCAGAGCCTGCATGGGCGCGGATGTGATGCTGGGGCATGATCCGGACTGCGCGCGCTGGATTCGCCGCTTTCGCGAAGCGCCCCCGGCTGCCGCAGGCGCGGCCGGCGAAGCTCCGCGCGGCCGCCGTGAAGGCGGTCATCGCCGGCGGCCGGCGTAGGCATCCGCGATTTGCATGGCGACACGAGATCCACTGGTCGTATTCACGCCCTCCGGCAAGCGCGGCAATTTCCCGGTCGGAACGCCGCTGCTGCAGGCCGCGCGCAGCCTCGGTGTGGATATCGACTCTGTCTGCGGCGGTCGCGGACTTTGCGGGCGCTGCCAAGTGTTGGTCGCAGAGGGCGAGTTCGCGAAGCATGGCGTCTCCTCCTCCAGCGCCAGCTTGTCGCCGTTCAGCGAGCCGGAAATGCGCTACTCGCGGCGCGCTCCATTGGCGGAAGGCCGGCGCCTGTCGTGTTCGGCGCGCGTCGAGGCCGATGTGGTCATCGACGTGCCCGCGAGCAGCCAGGTTCATCGTCAGGTGGTGCGCAAGGAGGCGGACGCCCGCGCGATCGAGCTGAATCCTGTGGTGCGCCTGCATTACGTGCAAGTGAAGCAGCCGGATATGCACGATCCGTCCGGCGACCTGCGCCGGCTGTTCGAGGCGCTGGAATCGGAATGGAGCCTCAAGGATCTCACCTGCGATTTGTCGGTGCTGCAAATGCTGCAGCCGACCTTACGTGCCGGATCGTGGCAGGTCACCGTGGCGGTGCACGACGCCAAGCAAATCATCGGGGTCTGGGCTGGTCTGCACAGCAAAGCCTACGGACTCGCGGTCGACATCGGTTCCACGACCATCGCCGCGCACTTGTGCGATTTGACCAGCGGCGAGGTCGTCACGTCGGCGGGTGTCATGAATCCGCAAATTCGCTTCGGCGAAGACTTGATGAGTCGCGTCTCCTATTCGATGATGAATCCGGGTGGCGCGGCGCTGATGACCGCGGCCGTGCGCGAAGCGCTCTGCGGGCTCGCGGT
>PMMB01000207.1 GCA_003165495.1 Gammaproteobacteria bacterium
GTGGTACTGCGCTTCGGTAAGTATCTGCAGACCACCGGTCCCGGCTACAACTGGCATCTGCCCTGGCCGATCGAAACAAAAATCATCGTCAACGTTTCCCATCAATACAGCGTGGTCGACGACGCCAGTATGCTCACGTCCGACACCAATTTGGTGGAGGTCAAATCCGCGGTTCAATACATCCAACCCGATGCGCTCAAATTGCTGTTCAAAGTGCGTGACGTCGAGGATACGCTGACCCAGGTCAGCGAAAGTGCGATGCGCGAGGCCGTAGGCCAGGCGTCGCTCGACAAGGCCCTGGCGTTCGATCCCTCGATCACCGACCGCGCCAAGTTTTTACTGCAAAGGACGCTCGACAATTACGACATGGGGATCCGCATCCTGGGCGTGAAGCTCACCGGTGTGAACGTGCCCGATGCGGTGCAGGACGCGCAGCGCGACGCCATCAAAGCCGACAAGGACCGCCAGCGCTATCAACAAGACGCGGAAACGTATCGCAACGATGTGCTGCCGCGAGCGCGCGGCGCGGCCGCCAAAGAGGTGCTGGATGCCGAAGCGTATCGCCTGCAAGTGCTCGCATTGGCGCAAGGCGAAACGGCGCGGTTCGATCAGGTGCTCGCCCAGTATGAACACGCGCCCGCGGTCACGCGTGAACGCATGTATCTCGAGGCCATGGAAAATGTTTACAAGAATTCGCGCAAGGTGATCGTCGATACCAAGACCGGCAACAGCATGATGTATTTGCCGCTCGATAAATTGATCGCGGCGGGACCACAGTCGATCGCAAACCCGAACGACACGATGACGGTGGCTCCGGCGAGGGTCCCAGAGATCCAAGTTGCGCCTGCCGAAGATCCTGCGCGCGCGCGTGGGGTACGCTGATGCAAAACAGAATTCTGTATCTGCTATTGGGGCTGGTTGCCGTCATTCTGGTGGTGCGTGCCAGCATGTTCACCGTCACCGAAGGGCAGCTCGCCATCAAGTCGATCGGCGGCCAAATCGTCGACGCCAACTTCGAACCGGGTCTGCATTTCCGGATACCCTTGGTCGAAGAGGTCAGCCGTTTCGACAAGCGCATCATCACGCAACTGTATCGACAGGAGCCTTTCCTGACACGCGAACAGGAGCAGCTCAAAGTGGATTTTTACGTGAAATGGCGCATCAATGATTTGCGCCGTTACTACGAAGCCACCGGCGGAACGGAAGAAGTCGCCAATGACCGCCTGGGTGAGACCATCAAGGACAGCATCAAGACCGTGGTGACCCAGCGAACACTTCAGCAGGTCGTCACCGCCGATCGCGCTGAATTTACCGAGTCCATGATGAAAAATGCGCGGCCCGCCGCGGAACAACTCGGCGTCGATCTCGTCGATGTTCGCATCACCAAGATCGACTTGCCGCAGCAGGTTCAGGATTCGGTCTTCGATCGCATGCGCGCGAGCTTCAAGGCACAGGCCGCCAAATTGCGCGCCGAAGGCGTCGAATCATCCGAGCGCACACGCGCCGATGCGAACAAACAGCAGACCGAAATACTGGCCGATGCGGCGCGCCAAGCCGGCCAGATTCGCGGCCAGGGCGATGCTTCTGCGAGCGAAGTGTACGCGCGCTCGTATTCGAAGAACGCGGAATTCTATAGCTTCTACCGCAGCATGCAGTCGTATCGACAAGCCGTGGGAACCCAGGGCGATGTGCTGGTGATCGCGCCGGACAGTGCCTACTTCAAGTATTTCAATAAATCGCAGCCGCAGCCCCTGCCGCGATGATGGAAATTGGGTGGACCGAACTGGCGCGCTATTTGGGCGGCGCTTTTGCCTTGTACCTGGTGCTCGAGGGCATATTGCCGTTCGTGAACCCGGCCGCTGCGCAGCGGCTGATGGCGAAGCTTGCCAATACTGAACCGACGCAGCTGCGATGGGGTGGATTGATCAGCATGGTGGCGGGTCTGGCACTGTTGTGGATGGTGCGCAATGGGTAAGAACCTTGTCGTAATCGGCTTGCAATGGGGCGACGAGGGCAAGGGAAAAGTCGTCGATTTGTTGACCGATCAAGCGCAAGCCGTGGTGCGTTTTCAGGGCGGTCACAACGCGGGACACACGCTGGTCATCGGCGGCGAGAAAACCATTCTGTCATTGATCCCGTCAGGGATACTGCATGCGCAGGTGCAATGCTTGATCGGCAATGGCGTGGTGCTGTCGCTCGAGGCCTTGTTCAAAGAGGCCGAGATGTTGATCGGCAAGGGCGTGCCCGTGTTGGAGCGGCTGCGCGTGAGTCCGGCGTGCCCCTTGATACTGTCCTCGCACGTCGCGCTCGATCGTGCGCGCGAGAAGGCGCAAGGCGCGAATGCGATCGGCACCACCGGACGCGGGATTGGTCCCGCGTATGAGGACAAAGTCGCGCGCCGCGCCTTGCGAGTCTCGGATTTGTTTCACCGCGAGCGCTTCGCTGCGAAGTTGGGCGAGATCCTCGACTACCACAACTTCATTTTGCAGCGCTATTATCAAGGCCCTGCCATCGATTTCCAGCAAGTGCTGGAATCGAATCTGGAGCTTGGCGAGCGGCTCAAGCCGCTGGTGGCGGACGTGACCGGCATACTCGAGCAATTGAGCGTCGATGGCCGCAATGTGCTGTTCGAGGGGGCCCAGGGCGCCATGTTGGATGTGGACCTAGGCACGTATCCGTACGTGACGTCATCGACCACCACCGCCGGCGGAGCGGCTGCCGGTACCGGCTTGGGGCCGCGCCGTCTGCACGAGGTCCTCGGCATCGTCAAAGCCTATGCCACGCGCGTCGGCGCGGGACCCTTTCCGACGGAGCTATTCGACGAGTTCGGCGAGTATCTGTCGCGCGTGGGTAACGAGTTCGGTTCGGTGACCGGCCGGCGACGACGCTGCGGCTGGTTCGACGCGGTCGCCTTGCGGCGCTCCATTGTGCACAGCAGCTGCTCCTTGTTGTGCGTCACCAAACTCGATGTGCTCGACGGACTCGATACGATCCGAGTCTGCATCGGGTACCAGATCGACGGCGGCATCAGCTCGACGCCGCCGTTGCTGGCCGAGCATCTCGGCTATGCCCAAGCTGTTTACGAGGACTTGCCGGGGTGGAAGGAGAGCACGGTCGGGATCACGCGCTACGATGACTTGCCCGCCAACGCCCGCAGCTATCTGCAGCGATTGCAGGCCTTGGTCGGCGTGCCCATCACCATCATCTCAACCGGACCGGATCGGGATCAAACCATCATTCGCCAGAACCCGTTCGGCTGACCGCAGTGTAGGATGCGACATCGGCGTCATAACAAGATAAGGGAAAAACAATGGCATTTGAATCTGTCGCCCCCATAACCCCCGCCCTCAACGCCGACGGCAGCGAGGCTAACGCCACTTACTCGACCCATCTGCAGGTGTTCGTGTACGTGTTGTTCTTCGCCTTCGGCGGAATCACCAGTCTCAATGACGTGATCATTCCCAAGCTCAAGGCGCTGTTCACTCTCACGTATGGCGAGGTGATGCTGGTGCAGTCCGCATTCTTCGCCGCGTACTTCATCATTTCGCTTCCGGCAGCCGAACTGGTGCGGCGCATCGGCTATATGCGCTCGGCGGTCGCCGGCCTGCTGACCATGACGGCGGGTTGCTTGTTGTTCATACCGGCGTCCTCGTTCGGATTGTTCGGATTGTTTCTGGTGGCGCTGTTCGTGTTGGCATCCGGGATCACCACCGTCCAAGTGGTCGCGAATCCTTTGATCTCCATGCTGGGACCGGCGCGCACCGCGAGCAGTCGATTGACCTTTGCGCAGGCATTCAACTCGCTGGGCACGACCATTTTTCCCTACGTCGGATCGATTCTGATTCTGGGCTCGCTGGCGACCATCGATCCCGCAACCCTGTCGGGCGCCGCTCTCGATGCCTTTCGCGGCGTCGAGACCCAGGTCGTGGTCCACACCTACATCGGTCTCGCCATCGCGCTCGTACTGGTGGCCGCGGTTGTCTGGCTTGAGCGCAAACGCTTAGTCGAGGCGCCGGCGGCGCCGACGCCCATCTTGCGCGCCTTCAATCTGCTCACTCGGCCGCGTTTTTCATTCGGCACGCTGTGTATTTTTCTCTATGTGGGCGGTGAAGTGGCGATCGGCTCATTGATCGTCAATTATCTCATGCAGCCGAGCGTGCTCGGTCTGGCCGCCGGCCTCGCCGGGAAGCACCTAATATTCTATTGGGGCGGCGCGATGGTGGGGCGGTTCATCGGTTCCGGGTTGCTGCGGCTATTCGCGCCCGGCAAGGTGTTGGCCTGCGCGGCGGCGGCTGTCATCGTCTTGTTGACGATCTCCGCGAATACCGTCGGCCTGGTCTCGGGTTGGTCGCTGCTCGCGATTGGACTGTTCAATTCCATCATGTTTCCGACGATTTTCACGCTGGCCAGCGAAGGCTTGGGGCAGCGCGCCGCCGAAGGGTCGGGGGTGATCTGCATGGCCATCGTCGGCGGCGCCATCGTACCGCTGGTAACCGGCAACGCGGCGGATCTGTGGGGATTAAAACACGCGCTCGTTGTGCCGGCGGTTTGCTATTTCACCATTCTCGGCTTCGGTTGGTTTGCGCGCCGGCCGCTGCGCGCGCGTGCCCACTAGGCGTCAATCCCGCGCCGCAACGAAGTCGTGGCAGTTTGCACCGGCCGCGGCAGTCCGAACGGCGCAGCGCCCGCCGGCGTCATTTAAAAGCAGTGTTGAGGCTTACCTGAAATGAAACGAACCGCCTGCGCCGCCGAATAGGCCCAGCAGGCCGGTGACGATCAAATAGATGGCGACGATGTAGTTGAGCAGCCGCGGCATGACCAGAATCAAGATGCCGGCAAGCAGTGCAACGAGAGGGGCGAGGCTTAGATTCACATTCATGGTGGACTCCTGTGGGGTGGCGCCACCCCAGGCGGTTACTGAAACAATTTAAGCGCGTTCTCAAGCGTTTTCATGACACCCCACAATAGAGGAAATCCGACCGCAAGCCACAGGAAAATGAGTCTTCCTTTCATGGCTGGGTGCTCCCGCGGTAGTAATACTTCTCATTGACCGTATGCATGGCGAAATTGCACAAGAATCCGATCAGCAGCAGACCGCACATGATGTACATGGTGACCGAATACGCCTGTGTCTTGGGTACGCCATTGTCGATCTGGTACTGCCGTAGGTAATTCACCAGCACCGGGCCCAGCACCCCCGCGACCGACCAGGCGGTCAGCAGCCGGCCGTGAATGGCGCCGACTTGATAGGTGCCGAACATGTCACGCAAGTAGGCCGGGATGGTGGCGAAGCCGCCGCCGTACATGGAAAGAATGATGCAGAAGGCCGCGACGAATAGAGGAATGGAGCCGAGATGGCCGAGGGTCGGCACGGTGGAGTACAGCAGGATGCCGAGCGAGAAGAACACCATATAGGTGTTGCGCCGTCCGATGTAATCGGACGTGGTGGCCCAGACAAATCTGCCGCCCATGTTGAACAGACTGAGCAACCCGACGAAGCCCGCGGCGGCGACCGGCGTTACTCGGCCGCTGAAGATTTCCTGGATCATCGGCGAGGCCTGACCGAGCACCCCGATGCCGGCGGTCACATTCATGCACAGTACGACCCACAGCAGCCAGAATTGCGTGGTGCGCCAGGCCATGTCGACGGCCACATTGGCCGTAGTTACCAGGTGTTTTGGCTGAGCCGGCGCGACCCAGTGCGCGGGTTTCCAATCGGCGGCCGGTACGCGAACCGCGTAAACACCGATCATCATGAACATGAAGTAAATCACGCCCATGGTGACGAAGGTTTCGAGCACGCCGTTCGATGCCGCTGTCTTGAAATGCGTCATCAGCATTACCGAGAGCGGCGCGGCAATGAGAGCGCCGCCGCCGAAACCCATGATGGCCATCCCCGTGGCCATGCCGGGCCGATCCGGGAACCATTTGATCAGTGTCGAGACCGGCGAGATATAGCCGATGCCGAGCCCGCAGCCTCCCAATACGCCATATCCCAAGTAGAGCAGCCATAGCTGGTGCAGGTGAATTCCGGCCGCGGACACCATGAAGCCGCCGGCGAAGCACACAGCGGCGGTGAACATCGACTTGCGCGGACCCACTCTTTCGACCCAGCGGCCGAATACGGCGGCAGACGAGCCCAGAAATACAATCGCGATGGAAAAGATCCATCCCACCTGTTTCAGGTCCCAATCGTTGGGCGCTGAAGCCTTAAGTCCGATCAGCTTGGTGAGCGGCAGGTTGAAAGTCGAGAAGGCGTAGGCCTGGCCAATCGCCAAATGCACCGCCAGGGCAGCGGGGGGAACCAAAAATCGATTGAATCCGGGCGGCGCAACGGTGCTCTGGCGATCCAAGAACGAAGCTGTCATCGATGGCCCTGGCGGTTATTCATTGTAGGGGCAACCCTCATTAATATGCCCTCTGCGTGCGAACTTGTCACTACGCGATCAGCCATGGGGGCAAGTGAAAAACCGTGACATTTGGGGTCGAACGGTTCTCGAGAAACACGTACCTTCGACTCCCTCATGTGCAAGTCAAGATTTGCGGTCGGACGCCCTTCCAGAGCGGCAGGATGGTGGCTATGCTCCGTTCTTGTGATCGCGTGGGCGATGGGTTCGTCGCCGGCTCTTGCAACCTGTCTGATCAGCGCTGATCCGGCCATCCGCGAACTACAGACTCTGGTCGATAAGGATGCCACACGCGCCCTGCAACAAGTGTTGACCCAGTTGCAGTCCTTGGAGCGTGCGCCGCAAGTCGACGCGCAACGCACAGCGTCCCTCTATTCCGTGCAGGCGCAGGCCTACAGTATTCTAGAACTCTACGACGATGCGAAGAATGCGGCCTCGAAGGGACTCAAATTCGCGAGTCTCGCAAGCGATCCGGTACACCTCGATCTACTGTCGACGTATGCCGAGAACGTCTTCGATGCGGCAGGGATGGATTCTGCAATCAAGTCCATCGACGGCGCGCGAGCCTCGCAAGTCAAAGGATCCCTTGCCGACACTTGTTTGCTCATCACTCGCGGCCTGCTCCAATACCGGCAGGATCGGACCGATCTGGCGATCGGCAGTCTGACTCAGGCCTATCGCGCCAGCACGGCCCCCGAGTTCGCGGCGCCGCGGATCAATTCCGCATCGATGTTATCCTCTGTGATGCGCAGCACGGGAGACTACGTGCAGGCATTGGCGCTGAACCAGGAGGTGCTCGACTGGGACACCCGGCAGGGCGCGACGCTGAGTCTTTCCGTCAACCGATTCCTGCGCGGAAAGATTTTGAATTTGATGGGGCAGTATGCCGCCGCGATCGGGGAATTCACCGAAGCTCGCAAGCTCAGTGTGCAATTGGACGATACCCAAGGCGTCGCGTTTGCGGACCTGCTCGATTGCACCGCACGGATTGAACTCGGCCAACTCGATCTCGCCGCATCGGAGTGTGACAACGCGTTGCGCGCGTTTACCGCAGGGCGCTCCGCCGGCGAGGTGAAAGAGACTCAAGGCTTGCTTGCCCGCATCGATCTGGCCAATGGTCACGCCGAGAAGGCGCTCTATACCTTGAATGAGGTGCTCGATCAGGGGGGAGCGGATTTGCTGCCGAGTCGAGTGGCGTCTCTGTACCAATGGCGTGCGCGCGCCAACGCGGCCTTACACAATTACCGCGACGCCTACACCGATCTGACCGAGTATGTGCGGCTTTACGCGGCGGCCAACGACGCCGAGCGATCCAGGGCTGCGACAGCGCTGCGCGCTCGGTTCGAGACGGATCAAGAAATAGAACGCAATATACTATTGCAACGCGAGTTGGGAGTTTCGCAGGTGCAATCGCAGCGTCAAGCACGGGAGCTGCGCTGGAACGCGATTGTGGTCACATCGGGTGTGCTGGTGATCGCGCTGCTCATTTATTTTCTGATCGTCAATCGCCGGTACCGGCAGCAACTCGTGAAATTGGCGAGTCAGGACGCATTGACCGGCCTGCCGAATCGACGGCGTACCGCGGAGCTCGCAACGGCGGCGCTGGCAGACGCAACCGCCGCGCAAAGTCCCCTGACGATCGCGATCATCGACATGGATCATTTCAAGATCATCAACGATCGCTGCGGACATGCGACCGGTGACTTTGTGCTGAAGGAATTCGCGCGCATCGGCCGCGAGGCGCTGCGCCCAACGGATGTCCTGGGGCGCTGGGGCGGCGAGGAGTTCTTGCTGATAATGCCCGACGCGACGTTGGATCTCGCGCTGGCGAGTCTCGAGCGAGTGCGAACTTTGGTGTTTGGGATTCAGTTACCCGCATCGGGTGCCGGACTGCGCGTGAGCTTGAGCGCGGGTCTGGCGAGCAGCCTTAAGTTCGGACGGTCGCTGGACGAACTGATTGCGCGCGCCGATTCCGCTTTGTACGTTGCGAAGAACGCGGGGCGTGATTTGGTGCGCGTGGCCGACGAGAGCTATCTAGCCACCACCGCCATACGGCGCGCGATCCGTCAGTGAGACCGCGGCCAAAGCGGGTAATTTTCTCCCGCAGACCATTAATCTAAAGTTTTATAAAAGTACTGTAAGCTATTGATTATGGTGCCCAGGAGAGGACTCGAACCTCCACGAATTGCTCCACTGGTACCTGAAACCAGCGCGTCTACCAGTTCCGCCACCTGGGCAAGATGGGTCCGCCGTACGCGAGGCGCAGAAATGTACGCACTGACCCAGTGCTTGTCAACGAAGGGCTGCCGGCTGGCAAAGCTGATAACCTGCCGCAGTAAAGCAATCGGCCCTCCCGCAACGCGGGACGCTTAAGTTTGCGCACCCACCGAAGGATTGCAGCAACACTCTATGACACGACGTGGACCCACGGGCTCGCGGCCGCCAAAGTCTAATCGGACGACGACGTCCGGTGCGGATTGGCGCGGCGAGGACCCCAATTTGGAACTCGAGAAATCGCGATATGCGGATCCCATCGCGAGCCGTGAACTGCTGCTGAAGCATTTGGCGGAGGCGCCGGAGCCGTTGACCGCGGCGCGTCTCGCCAAACGTCTTGGCTTGAATACCGCCGCGCAGCGCGATGCACTGGCCAAACGTCTGGCTGCGATGGTGCGCGATGGCCAAGCGATCGAGGGACCGAACGGTTTTGCGACGGCGGGCGAGGGCGAACGCGTCGCCGGCCGAGTGCGCGGCCGCGCCAACGGCGATGTGCTGGTGCTGCCGGATGACGGCTCCGCGCCTTTGGTTCTGGCGCGAGCCGATACTGCAACCCTGATGCATGGCGACCGAGTCGAGGTCCTCGCCGTCGGCATGAACGAACGCGGACGGCGCATCGCGCGCTTGATCCGCCGCATCGGCGATGCGCCGCTTCGAATCGGCG
The DNA here is from genome assembly GCA_003165495.1 of Gammaproteobacteria bacterium. Taxonomy (GTDB): domain Bacteria; phylum Pseudomonadota; class Gammaproteobacteria; order Steroidobacterales; family Steroidobacteraceae; genus Bog-1198. Next base: position 9,346 of record PMMB01000207.1, read on the forward strand.
GCGTTTGGCACGCAGGCCACGGCCACGGCCACGGCAGAGTCGAACCGGAGGATCCGGGTCACTGGTACTCCGTCGAAGTGGCGATTCGAGATCGACACGGAGCCGAAGACGGCGACCATGTCGTCGTCGAAGTGACCAAGCGCCCGCAAGGTGAAACCGCGGCGCAAGGCCGTGTCGTCGAAGTGCTCGAGAACTTGCGTCCGTCGGATCTGGCGGCTCGCTTCGCGATTCTAAGACATGAACTACCCCAGGAGTTTCCGCCCGAGGTCATTCGCGCCGCAAATCGTTTTGCTCCCGAGGTGCAGGCGGCGGACCGGCAGGGTCGCGAGGATCTGCGCGAGATGCCGCTGGTGACCATCGACGGTGAAGATGCCAAGGACTTCGACGATGCCGTGTACGCCGAATCCCTACGCGGCGGCGGGTGGCGGCTCATCGTCGCCATTGCCGATGTCAGCAACTACGTGCGTTACGGCACTGAGTTGGACATCGAAGCGCGGTCACGGGCCACCTCCGTGTATTTTCCGGATCGCGTCATCCCGATGCTGCCGGAACATCTTTCCAATCATTTATGTTCGCTGATGCCGCGCGTCGAACGCCTGGCATTCGTCTGCGACATGCGCGTCAGCAAGACCGGCAAGCTGGGCAAGACCCGATTCTATGAGGCGGTGATTCGCTCGCACGCACGACTCACGTACGACCAAGCGTGGGCCTACTTGGAGAATCCGCTCGAGGGCGCGGCCGATGAGTTGACGCCGGAGGTGCGCGCGTCGCTGCAAACGCTGTATGCGGTCTATGGCGCGCTCAAAGAGGCTCGCGATGCTCGCGGGGCACTCGACTTTCGCGGCGGCGAGGTCAAGGCGCGGATCGGCGGCGACGGCAGGATCGAGGGATTCTATGCGGTGACGCGCAACGACGCGCACCGCTTGATCGAGGAGTGCATGATCGCCGCCAATGTCGAAGCGGCGGTGGCCCTGCGTCTCGCAAAGGCCGGGAGTCTGTATCGCGTTCACGGTCAGCCGGAAGACAAACGAGTCACCGAGCTACAAAAGGTCCTGAATGCATTGCAGGTGGGCGCGGTGTTCTCGGAAAAGCCGACTCCCCGCGAATTTCGTCAATTGGTCGAACGGCTGGGTGCACGGCCCGACGGTTTGCTGCTCGAGAGCTTGGTGATTCGCTCGCTGGCACAGGCCGTGTATCAGCAAACCAACATCGGTCACTTTGGCCTCGCTCTCGAAGAGTACGCGCACTTTACCTCGCCGATCCGCCGCTATCCCGACTTGCTCGTGCATCGTGCGATCAAAGCCGCGGTGCTGCCGAATTCGGCGTCCGGGCATCGCTACACGACGGCGGAATTGCAGACGCTCGGCGCGGAGAGTTCGCAGCGCGAGCGGCGGGCCGATGACGCATCGCGCGATGTGATGGGGTACCTCAAGTGCCTGTATCTCCAACCGCGCGTCGG
>PMMB01000342.1 GCA_003165495.1 Gammaproteobacteria bacterium
CCAAAGAAATGCCCGGTGACTCGCGTCACCGGGCATGTTTCCCAATACCAATCTTAGATCAATCTCGTTTAATCACCCAGCCTAAACGTGTACAGCGTGCCTCCCTGCGGAATGTGGCTGAGGTTGGCTGCCTTGGTCATCGCGGTGGCGCCGATGGCACCGAACTTATCGTTGAGATCCAAACCTGCCGTTACCGGCAGGCCGATCCAGCCGCCGATGCCCGACCATACCGACACATACTGCTTGCCTTTCACGGAATACGTGATCGGATTGCCGATGATGCCGGAGCCAAGCTTCTTCGACCACAGAACTTTGCCGGTCGCGCGATCCACGGCGCGGAAGTCGCCGCCCAAGCTGCCATAGAAGGCCAAACCGCCGCCGGTCACCAGTGCGCCACCCCAGTTCGGGTACGAATCCGGAATTTCCCACTCGGTCTTGCCGGTCACCACGTTGAACTTTTTGAACTTGCCGGTTACCCCGGGTTTCTCGGGATACATGTAGACGTTGGCAAACACGTAGACCGTTCCCTGCGTGGTGTGCGAACGCGCCTGCGGTTCGAGTTCCATGCACCAGTTGTTGGACGGCACATAGAAGTTCTGCGGATCGTTCGGATCCACCGCTACCGGCTGCTGGTCCTTGCCGCCCATTGCGGACGGGCAAGCTTGGGTGTTTTCACCCACTTTGAGCGGAGAATGTTCCGCCACCTTGACCGGGCGGCCGGTCTTCATGTCGATTTTCTCGGCCCAGTTCACCGTCACGAACTTGTTGGCGCGCAGCAGCGTGCCATCCGTGCGGTCGAACACGTAGGCGAAACCATTGCGGTCAAAGTGCACCAGGGTCTTGCGCATCTTGCCGTCGACATTCATGTCGACCAGCACGACTTCGTTGATGCCGTCATAGTCCCACTGGTCGAACGGCGTCATCTGGTAGACCCACGAAGCCTCGCCGGTATCGACGTTGCGGGCGAAGATGCTCATCGACCACTTATTGTCGTACTTGCCGCTGTTGCAGTTGGCCTGTGTCAGCGGCTCCGCGCAGCGGAACTGCGGGGACCAGAGACCGGGGTTGCCGGTGCCGTAGTAGACCAGGTGCAGGGCCGGGTCGTAGGCATACCAGCCCCACGCCGCTCCGCCGCCACGCTTCCACTCATCGCCCACATAGGTGCTGATGCCCAAGTCCTTGCCGGCAGTGCCGTATTCCGGATGCGCCTTGTTGGTGTCCTTCGTGAGACATACGTCTTTGTCGGTGCCGGTGGATTGACACTCCCACACTTTCTTGCCGTCGGCGAGGTTGTAGGCGGTGACGCGGCCGCGCGCCGCGAATTCGTCGCCGCCGAAACCGATGATCACTTTGTCGTTGGCAATGATCGGTGCCGGCGTGATGGTCTCGCCCTTAGCCGGGAAAGCGTGCTTGACGACCCAATCTTCCTTGCCGGTCGCCGCATCCAGAGCAATGACGTAACCATCCAAGGTGCCGAACACCAGTTTACCGTCCGCATACGACATTCCGCGGTTGACGGTGTCGCAACAGGCGCGTGGCACTGCGGACTCGTCACGGCCGCTGGTCTTGGTGTAGTTCCACACCTGCATCGGATGATCCGGATCGCTGAGGTCGAGTCCCTGAAGAATGTTCGGCCAACCGCTCTCGATGAACATCATCGGCTTGCCGCCGACATCTGCGATAACCAACGGCTGTCCTTCGTGACCGCGCAAGGTGCCGCTCGACTGCGCCCAAACCATGTTCAGGCCTTTGACATTGCTGGCGTTGATCTCTTTCAGTGAGCTGTAGCGGGTCTGATTCAAATCACCCGCCGGAGCGCCCCATTGATTGGGGTCCTTGAAGCGTGCGAACTGTTCCGCATCCGATGCGGCCATCGCGGCACCACAGGTCGTTACAAGCGCTGCGACGGCGTAAAATATCTTGACCTGACGTTTTGACGTAAGCCATTTCATCTCAATTCTCCTGCTGCGTGGGGTCTCTGCGGTTCACCGCTGCTGTCGCAAACGGCGTGCACACAGTCCTTATCCTGGGTGCCGTGCGGAATATGCGTATCGTTGTTAGCTGTTGCTGCCAAAACTCCCTCCTTCGCGATGCTTACCAATTGCTTATATTTGTCCGGCCGCAACGCTACTGCGACCAGTGTGATCCCAATGAGATGGTAAGTCAGCGATAGGCACCACCGCCTTGGGCCGCCATACTGGAATAGCAATGCCTATGCCATNNGTGACAGTGGAGCAGTTGCGATTGCGCCGTTAGTGAGGCGCAGCGCCGCATTTTATTTTACGAACCGCTTTCATCTCTGTTGGCGCGCTGAAACACACGCGCTGCGTCACGTGCAGTTCGAGCGGCCCGACAAGGCGCAGTCCTGAAGCTGCGACATGCCGCGCAGCACCCGCGTCAGCAGGAATCCACCGGCCACCAATAGTAGGATTAATACCAGCCCCACCAGCGCACCGCGGCGCGAGTTCGGTGCCCCGGAGTTCCCGTCCGGCTCCTCCGGCTCGGTTGGCGACCATTTGTCCGGATTTCTCATGGGTGGGATTCTGACGACTCCTCGCGCTGTCTTGCAAACCCATACCTGACGTTGTGAAAATACCACAATGAGCGTGCCCAACACGAAGCAGCGGGGTTCGCCTTTGGGAATGGCGTCGAAGGTCAACAAGTTGACGCCCGAAGCTAGGTGCCTGCCTCACCCTTCCCGTAGGCTCGATACAGATATATTGTGGCGGTCGGCCCACAGGGGGCGGGCCGCGCGGTGCACCGTACTCCGCGCTACGTCATTTAAGAAAATGGATAAGGGGAGAACCTATGACAATTCGACGTGTGCCTTTGCGACAGGGTGTTGCTTTGGTATTGGCAATTTCCGGCGCCACCGCGGCCGGCGCCAGCTTGGCAGCAGATGCAGCCAACCCGCCGGTGCTGACGGAAATTATCGTAACCGCGCAAAAGCGCGAGCAGAACATCCAAGACGTGCCCATTTCCGTCATCGCGTTCTCTGCACAGCAGCTCAAGGACGGGGGTGTAACCGACATCAAGAATTTACAGGCGTTGACCCCTGGCCTCACCGTCACTTCAACAACTTCTGAGAATGTTACGACCGCGCGTATCCGCGGCATTGGCACCGTCGGTGACAACCCCGGATTGGAGTCATCCGTCGGGATCGTGATCGACGGCGTCTATCGCCCTCGCAACGGCGTCGGCTTTGGCGATCTCGGAGAAATCGAACAAATCGAGATCCTGGAAGGTCCGCAGGGCGAATTGTTCGGCAAGAACAACGACGCAGGCGTGATCAATATCGTCACCAAACGGCCATCGACGACTTTTGGCGTGACGGCGGAGGCGACCGGCGGCAACTATAACGATCGAGAGTTCAACGCTTCGGTNNGCGCGACGGCTTCCTCGACATCAATACCGGCCTCGGACCCAATACCGACAACAACACCGATAACCGCAATATGTACACGATGCGGGGCCAGTTTTTGCTCACGCCCAGCGACGCCATGAATTTCTTGGTGATCGGCGACTATTCGAAGCGCAACGAGTCATGCTGCGGGGCCACCCAAACGGCCGATGGGCCATTCTCCGGCATCATCAACGCGCTCACGTCCATTCCGCAACTCGGAGGCCAGGCCGGCGCAGTTGGCATTGCGAGCCCGCCGCTGTCGCAAACCAGCCGGCAGGCCTACGCCAATCAACCGGTCACGCAGCAAATTCGCGATATGGGCGTATCGGGCGAGTTCAATTGGGATTTGGGTACTGCAAAGTTCACGTCGATTACCGCCTGGCGGGACAACACCATCGTCGCCGGCAACGATGTCGATTACAGCGGCCTCGATATAGTGCAAGAGCCCTCCAACAGTGGTAACAAGACCGACTTCAAGCAAGCGAGCGAAGAAATACGTCTGGCCGGCAAGAGTGGTCCGTTGGATTGGTTGGTGGGTGGTTTTTTCGCGAATGAAGTCCTCAGCTCCAGCACAGCCATTTATGCCGGCAATGCCTTCGATCTGTACGTAGGCGGCGTCGCGTCTGCCTCCGTCGGCACTAATCCGCCAAATTTTCTCGAGATTCCGGGTTTCACCGGAAGTCCGCCGGGCGGCACATTTATACCGGGGGTATCCGGGGAACAGGATTTCTATCATCAGACTTCCAAGAGCTATGCGTTCTTCACGAACGAGACCTTCAACATTACTCAGGGATTGGATCTGACTGCGGGATTGCGCTACACATCGGAGAAGAAGAACGCGGATTCGAATTATGTGGATCCGGACGGCGGCTCGGGTTGCGGACGGCTGCTGACTTCTCCGGCAGCATTGCTGAACCCCGCGAGCCCCGAGTACCAGTTTCTGTTCGGATACGGATGTTCGACGGTATTCAATCCATTTTTTGCCGGCAAGTCGACCAGCCAAAGTTTAAGCGAGGGTAATGTATCGGGCACGGTGAAGCTTTCCTATCGATTCACTGAGGACGTCATGGCCTACGTGTCGTGGGCGAACGGCTACAAGGCCGGGGGTTTCAACCTGGCTCGCGTCACCTCGCCGACGGGACCTGTGGGGCCTTTGACGCCGAATCTTGATACTGAATTCCCTCGGGAGACAGTTCAGTCATACGAACTCGGCATCAAGAGCATGCTGGCAAACAGAACCCTGCGCCTCAACGCTTCCGTGTTCGATCAGCAGTACACGAATTTTCAGCTGAACACGTTTACCGGCATTCAATTCGTCGTCAGCACGATTCGTAAGCTTGAATCCAAGGGCGTTGAATTCGACACGTCGTGGGCCACCCCGCTGCGGGGCTTTAGTCTCTCCGGCGGCGTGACTTACGCATTTACCAACATCACCGAATTCGGCGACTCGGCGCCGTTGTTCGCTCCGAATATAGCGACATCACTCGACCGCTTGAACAATCGGCTTTCATTTGCGCCGCTTTGGTCGGGAGTGGCGGCCGCGGCGTACACGGTGCCCCTGTCTTCATCGCTGGAATTTCGCGCCAGCGTCAGCGAAAAGTACAGCTCTTCATACAACACCGGATCTGATCTGGACCCGCGCAAGCTCCAGGGAGCCTATGGATTGGTGAATGCGCGGCTCGGCTTAGGCTCACCCGACGGCAAATGGACGGTCGAATTGTGGGGCGCTAACCTCGCCAACAAGTACTACTACCAGGTCGCGTTCGATGCACCCTTCCAATTCAATCAGATCGATGCGTTCCTGGGCGATCCACGAACCTTTGGGGTGACGGTTCGAACGAAATTCTGATCAGGTATAGTCGGGTACCGGTGACAATTCGACGGCGGGCTAATGGCCCGCCGTTTTTTCATGGGGAGCAATTAATGGCGAGTCCCAAGAAGCCCGCATCGAATGCTTCGTTTGCCCTGTTCGTTCTGTTCGCCATCAATCTGCTGAATTTCTTCGATCGCCAGTTGCCGGGCGCCTTGGCTGAGCCGATCCGCAAGGAATTTCACCTAAGCGACACTTCTCTTGGATTGCTGGGAACCATAGCTACGTTAATGTACGCCGTGGTCGGCCTGCCGTTGGGCCGATTGGCGGACAAATGGACCCGCACGCGCCTCATCGCCATTGGCACCGCCGTGTGGAGCTTGCTGACCGCCGCGTCCGGTCTGGCGCAGAACTACGCGCAGCTGTTCGTTTCACGCCTGGGCGTGGGAGTGGGTGAAGCGACCTGCGCCCCCGCCGGTCAATCGCTCATCGGCGATTTGTTTCCGCCGCAGCAGCGCGCGCGTGCCATGGGCGTATTCATGCTCGGCCTGCCCGCCGGCCTTTCTCTCGCTTACTTCAGCGCCGGCGCCATCGGCGCCGCGTTCGGCTGGCGCGCGGCATTCCTCTTCGCCTGCATACCCGGATTGCTGTTCGCATGGCTGGCGCTGCGGCTTCCCGAACCCGCGCGCGGCGCCTTGGATGCCGCACGGTCCGTCGCCTCCAGCGATGCCGCGGTGAAGTCGCCTTACGCGGCCGTACTGAAGTTGCCGACCATGTGGTGGATCATCCTGTCGGGCATTTTCCACAACTTCAACATGTATGCCATCAACGCCTTCCAGACCCCGTTCCTGCAGAGATTCCACGAGATGAACCTCCGACAGGCGAGCAACGTGTCCGCCATCTCGGTGGGTGCGGTGGGTGCAATCGGCCTTCTGGCGGGCGGCTGGTTTGCCGACAAGATCAGTGCGAAGCGTCGCGACGGGCGCCTGCTGCTCTCGGCATGCTCGATGGCGATTGCCGCGCCCTGCATCTTCTTTGCGCTGAATCAGCCCAAGGGTTCGATCGGGGCGTTCATGTTGCTGATGGCGATCGGCACCATGACCATGTTCGTTTACTATGCCACGGTGTACGCAGCCATCCAAGATGTCATCGAGCCCCGCCTGCGCGGCACGGCGGTCGCCATCTACTTCTGCGCCATGTATGTGCTTGGCGCGAGCCTCGGGCCCTTTGGCTTGGGGGTGTTGAGCGACCACTTCGCACGTCGCGCCATGCGCGACGCCGGCGCAACCGCCATGGCCGAAGGATTCAAGGCCGTCGGCCTGCACAGCGCCATGTACATCATTCCGCTGCTGGCGGTGCTGGCGTCGTTGGTGCTGTTTGCGGCCTCGCGCACCATCGAGAGCGACATCCGCAAGCAGGAACTCGCTCACGGCTCCTGAGGCGATGGCTAGCGAGTCGACCCCAACATCTCGCTGAACCGCGCGAGGTGAAAGTCCACATCCCCCAGACTCAAGTCGATCATGGTCAGCCGTTTGAAATAGTGGCTCACGATGAGGTCGTCGACCACACCCATGGCTCCGTGCATTTGCACCGCCTCCTGTCCGACCAAGCGCGCCGCCTGACCGATATACGCCTTGGCCCCCGATACCGCGCGGCGGCGCTCGGCGGCATCTTCGGAATCGGCGTAGACCGCGGCGTTGACGGCCATCGAACGCGCCTGCTCGGCGGCGATGAACATGTCCGCCATGCGGTGCTGCAACGCCTGAAACTTACCGATGGGGACGCCGAATTGTTTGCGGGTCTTGAGATAATTCAGCGTCGCCTCGTTCAGCGCCACGATGATGCCCACGGCCTCGGCGCACAGCGCGGCGATGCCCCTGTCCACCGCGCGCTCGACGATCGCCAACCCACCCTCGGGTGCGCCGATGAGGGCATTCGCCTCGAGAACCACGTCCTCGAGCCGCACATCGGCGGCGCGGCCGCCCGACTGCGTCGGATAGGAGAACAGCGTCAGACCTTTAGTCTCGCGCCCGACCAAGAACAAAGAAATGCCTTGGCGCTCGCCCGCATTGCCGCCGCTGCGCCCCGACACCAGGAAATAATCGGCTGAAGAGGCGTCGAGCACCACCGTCTTCTGGCCCGATAAGCGCCAACCGCCGCCGCTGCGCACGGCGGTGCACGCGACCTGTGACAAATCATAGCGCCCCGCGGCCTCGTAGCAGGC